>JASLBZ010000155.1 GCA_030146285.1 Neisseriaceae bacterium
CGTGCCCGCACTTTTTCATTCATCCCCAAAGCATGGCCCACACACACACTTAAAGCAGCGCCAATGGATTGTGGCACCATATAGACCACACTGGAAATATTAATCACCACTTGTTGACTGGCCACATATACTTCACCCAAATTGGCAATCAAAAGAGCAATAAAGCTAAATAAGCTTACTTCCATGAAAAATGAAAATCCAATGGGAATGCCTAATTTTAAAATGTGCATGCTGGCATGCCAATTGGGCCATGAGAAAGAATCGGTCAAGCCAAACTGTTTGAAATAGCGATTTTTAACAATGTAAAAACCCAAAGCTGCCGCATAAAAAATAAAGACAATCGCAGTGGCTAAACCACAACCAGCACCGCCCAATTTAGGCATGCCAAACAAGCCATGAATAAAAATGTAATTCAAAGGAATGTTCAGTAACAAGCCCAACACGCTAACCCACATAATGGGCTTGGGTCGATTCAAACTGGATGCATAAGCATGCAAAGCACGATGAATCATGGCAAAAGGCAAAGCCAATGCGATCAAAATCAAATACAAACCCATGGTGTCTTTGATGTAAAGACTTAATTCCAGATAGTTTTTCAATGGTGAAATCAACAACCAAATTGCAATCATCCCCACCACCCCCACCATCAGCCCCATCCACAAGCCTTGTCGACCAGCTTCACCAATTTCTTTGTCTTTTCCCGCACCGTACATGTGTGAGAAGATGGGATTTAAAGCCGTTAACACCCCCAAAAGCGTCACATAAAAAGTGACAAAAATACTGGACCCCAATGCCACGGCAGCCAAATCATCTGTGCCATAGCGACCGGCCATAATGGTATCGACCACGCCTGTGCCCACTTGTGCAATTTGTGCCACCAACATAGGAAGGGCCAAGCGCAAAATTTTTGTCGCTTCAACTCGAAACACACCAAACGAAAACCTATTTAAATCAAAAAGCACACACCACCCCAAATTCAAATTCAATCAACACCAGCAATAACAAAAAGCAGGCTGCAAAATGCAACCTGCCACTATAACAAATTTTGCTTTTTCCCGTCAGTTATTGACGTTCTTGTAAGTATTTTTCTCTGGCTATTTTTTTGTCCAATTTACCCATGCCTTTTAGCGGCAAACTGTCCCAAAATACGATGTCATCCGGCATGCCATAAGGGCTTAACTTACCAGCCTCAATCGCATCTTGAATTACTTTTTGTATTGTTTCTAAGGTGTTTACCTTACAAAAGCTGTCTTTTAAAACAATCGCAGCAATGGGTCTTTCGCCCCATTTTTTGTGCCCAATGCTAAATACAGCAACCTGCTCGACGCCTTCAAAATACCAAATGGCATTTTCAATCGCCACCGTGGAAATCCATTCGCCACCAGATTTAATCACATCGGTTTGTCTGTCTGTCACTTGCAACCAATTGTCATCGCGAATATAGCCCAAATCTTGGGTATGAAGCCAACCACCTTTCCACAGAGCCTCGGAGGTTTCTTTTTCAAACAAATAGCCTTGGCTTAACCACGGTGCACGCACCACGATTTCTCCAATTTCATGGCCATGGTGCCCAAGAACATGCATATTTTCATCGGCAACCTTCACGCTAACCAACGGAACAGGCTTACCTGTGCGCGTTCTTTTCATGATTTGATGATCAATATCAGTTTGCAAATCTGCACTGCTTAAGTAAGCAAACGACACCACAGGGCATGTTTCTGACATGCCATATCCTGCAAAAACATCAATGCCTTTTTCTACAGCCTCTTTGGCCAAAGCTTCTGGCAATGCAGCACCGCCAACAATCATTTTTAAACGTGACAAATCTGCGGCATTTGCATCTTCATGGTGCAATAACATTTGTAATATGGTGGGCACTGTGTGCGTGAAGCTCACGCCTTCTTTTTGAATCAAATGCAAGATGTGGTCCATCGCATAGCGACCAGGATAAACCTGTTTTAAACCCAACATGGTTGCAATGTATGGCATTCCCCACGCATGCACATGGGACATGGGCGTTAAGGGCATATACACATCTTCTTTGTGCAGCCGCCCTTGAACAACAGCCACACCCAAAGCGGCTGTGACGCTTAAAGTATGTAAGACCAATTGGCGATGACTAAAATAAACCCCTTTAGGCAAGCCAGTTGTGCCCGTAGTATAAAATGTTGTGGCACGGCTATTTTCATCAAAATCAGGAAAATAGCAACGACTGGAAACCGAGCTTAACAATTGCTCATATTCTCCCACACAACCACTGGGAATGGCCTCATGTTCATCGCACATCCACACCACTTTTTTGACTGTACTCAAGTGTATTTTGATGCTTTGGTATGTTTCCCAAAAATCAGCATGTATTAGCAGTACATCAGCTTTAGCATGGTTTAAGGCGTAGATAATTTGCTCATTGGAAAACCGGACATTAATGGTTTGCAATACCATTTGTGACATTGGAATGGCAAAAAAACATTCCAAATAACGGTGACTGTCCCAGTCCATCATGGCAACGGTTTGCTTGGCTCTGAGTTTAAGGTGTTTTAATACATTACCCAGCTTCTCTACCCGTTGAAAGAAGTCCGCATAATGCATCCTTTTTTGATCACGATAAACAATCTCTTGCGCTTTATTGTTGTTTTGCGCCGTGATAAACAATTGTTTAATCAACAAAGGATAATTGTAGGCTTGATTGGCTGCATACGATGATTCTAATTGCATTGTCGTTTTCCTTGTGGGTAGTTGCATCCAGATCACATTATCTATATTAAATATATTTATGATTTAATCATAACATTTTTATTTAAACAATCATTACCATCAATCTGTTGCACGATTCAATCGAAACGAAACACTTTTCATGCTCTCGTTATTGGGTTTCAAGTTGCTTGTCTTGATACTATTGATTTCACCTGAGCCATTCAATACCCTTTTTTAGAACAATAGCCCACACCAACTTGAGCCTCTAGCTTACCCGATGAATCCTGAGTTTGCCTACGAATACATCAAGTCTTCAGCGACTCGTTTTCCAAAAAAAAGCCCCCTTTACAGGGAGCCTTTTTTATTGACATTCAAATCAATTAAGCACGTTTGCGGAACTCTGCAGTACGAGTATCGATTTCAACGCGCTCACCATTTTCAACGAAAGCAGGAACAGCGATTTCAAAACCGCCTACCAAGCGAGCTGGCTTCATGACTTTACCAGAAGTATCGCCTTTAATAGCAGGTTCTGTATATTCAATTTCACGCACCACGATGGTTGGCATTTCAACAGAAATAGCACGACCTTCGTAGAAGGTTACTTCACAAATTTCTTCCATGCCATCAACGATGTAGTTCAATGCATCAGCCATGTTTTCAGCTTCAACTTCGTATGAGTTGAATTCTTGGTCCATGAACACATACATTGGGTCAGCAAAGTAAGAATAGTTACATTGCTTGCGCTCCAATACAACCACTTCAAATTTTTCGTCAGCTTTGTAAACAGTCTCAGTTGCTGCACCAGTCAACAAGTTTTTCAACTTCATTTTGACCACAGCAGAGTTACGACCTGATTTATTGTACTCAGCTTTTTGTACGACCATTGGCTCAGCGCCAACCATGAATACGTTACCTACGCGCAGTTCTTGTGCGGTTTTCATAAATTAATTTCCAAACAAAAAAGTTAGTCTTGCCAAATTTAACCGTGCTATTTTACATTGTTTTCGATAAAACTGGCTAGTTTTTGTACGGCACTGGCCTGACTCAGAATGCCATCACTCCACTTTTTAGCAGCTTCTTGCCATTTAGCGCGGTGCAAAATAAGGTATTGCCATGCTCTTTCAATTTCTTGTGCATCTGGTACTTGTGTCGCAGCATTGATACTGAGCGAAACCACAGCCAACGCCTTCTCCAAATCTGGCGATAAAAAACCATCCCACAATTGCCAAAATGCAGCCAGTTTATCCAAATGCACTTCATTTTCTTGTTGATAAATGTGCCATAAAAATGGCTTACCTGAAAGCTGGGCACGAACAAAACTCTCTTCACCACGAATGAAGATCCAGTCAGACAACCACAACAACTGATCAAACTGCGATTGTGCCACCATAGGCAAACGATATGCTTGAATATT
>JASLBZ010000163.1 GCA_030146285.1 Neisseriaceae bacterium
TAGGTGGTATCAAAGACATGAAAGGTCTACCTGATGCAATTTTCGTTATCGACACTGGCTACCAAAAAGGTACTATCGTTGAAGCGCAAAAATTGGGTATTCCAGTAATTGCTGTTGTTGATACTAACAATAGCCCAGAAGGCGTTAAATATGTAATCCCAGGTAACGATGACTCTGCTAAAGCATTGCGTCTATACGCTCGTGGTATTGCTGATGCAATCTTGGAAGGCAAAGCTCAGTCTCTACAAGAAACTGCTCAAGCTGCTCAAGAAGCTGCTGCTCAGTAATCTCGTTGCTGAAAAAACGAAAGGGGCTTTCGCCCCTTTTTTTCAAACCGCAGGTTGTTATTTGACTTTCGGGATTTACATTTAAGAATTTAAGGAATCCAAAATGGCTGAAATTACAGCAAAAATGGTTGGCGAATTACGTGGCGCAACTGGCCTTGGTATGATGGAATGTAAAAAAGCATTGGTTGAAGCTGAAGGCGATATGGCTAAAGCTGAAGAAATTTTACGCATTAAATCAGGCGCAAAAGCAAGCAAAGTTGCTGGCCGTACTGCTGCTGAAGGCGTAATCGTTTCTGAAATCGCTGGTAAAGTTGGTGCTTTGGTTGAAGTTAACTGCGAAACAGATTTCGTTGCTAAAGATGAAAGCTTCTTGGCTTACGCTAAAGCTGCTGCTAAAGCGGTTACAGAAGCAAACCCAGCTTCTATTGAAGAATTAGGCGCAGTGAAAACAGCTTCTGGCGAAACACTAGAAGAAATTCGCAAAAATATCGTTGCTAAATTAGGTGAAAACATTTCTGTACGTCGTTTTGAGCGTTATGAAACTGAAAACAACCTAACTGCTTACTTGCACGGCGCTAAAATTGGTGTGTTGATTGAGTATGTTGGTGCTGACGAAACACCAGTACGTCAAGTAGCGATGCACGTTGCTGCTTCTCGTCCACAATGCTTATCAGCAAGTGAAGTTGATCCAGCATTGGTTGAAAAAGAACGTCACATCTATACTGAACAAGCTGCTCAGTCAGGCAAGCCTGCTGAAATCGTAGCGAAAATGGTTGATGGCCGCGTTAAGAAATATTTGGCTGAAGTAACATTGTTAGGTCAAGCGTTCGTAATGAACCCAGACCAAACTGTTGAAGCTTTCTTAAAAGGCAACAACGCTGAAGTGGTTCGCTTTAATGCATTCCACGTTGGCGAAGGTATCGAGAAAAAAGTAGTTGATTACGCTGCTGAAGTAGCTGCTGCTGCTAAAGTTTAATCGAATACATGAGAAACACTCTGATTCATCTGGAATCAGGGTGTTTTTTTTGCAAAATAAATATCAAAAAGACCGTAAGTTGACTTGGTAGAGTGACTAAAGCTATTTATAATACAAAAAGTTAGTGCTTTACACGCTCACAGGTTGGTTCACGTATTATCATATCAGGAAGAAGGTTTGTTTATGTCTAACGGTACTAGTCAATATCGTCGTATTTTATTGAAATTATCTGGTGAAGCTTTAATGGGCAATGATGCTTTTGGTATCAACCAAGAAACCATTAAGAAAATTGTCAATGAAGTCAAAGAAGTGGTTGAAATCGGCGTTCAGGTTGCTATTGTTATCGGTGGTGGCAATATTTTCCGTGGCGTGGCGCAATCGGCTAAAGGCATGGATCGTGCAACAGCGGATTACATGGGCATGATGGCAACCGTGATGAATTCATTGGCACTAAAAGATGCATTAGAAGGCGTTGGCGTAACAGCTCGTGTACAATCGGCACTAAGCATGCAACAAATTGCAGAAACCTATGCACGTGAAAAAGCCATTCAGTATCTTGAAGAAGACAAAGTGGTGATTTTTGCAGCCGGTACAGGTAACCCATTCTTCACGACAGATACGGCAGCTGCACTTCGTGGTGCGGAAATGAACTGTGATATTATGCTCAAAGCAACCAATGTTGATGGCGTTTACAATGACGACCCTAAAAAGAACCCTGATGCTGTACGCTATCAAACAGTTACTTTTGATGAAGCCATTAGCAAAAACTTAAAAGTGATGGATGCAACTGCATTTGCGTTGTGCCGCGAACAAAAATTAAATATCAAGGTGTTTGGCATTTTCAAAGAAGGTGCACTAAAACGCGTTGTAATGGGCGCTGACGAAGGTACATTGGTACATTGTTAAGCAACCACACTATCCAGATTAAAGGAACACGATGATTAACGACATTCAAAAAACAGCAGAAGAAAAATTTCAAAAGTCAGTTGAGGCTTTAAAAAACAACTTATCTAAAGTTCGTACTGGCCGTGCCCACACAGGTATCTTGGATCAGGTGAACGTGGATTACTACGGTAGCCCAACATCGGTATCTCAAGTGGCCAATGTGAATTTAATTGACTCTCGTACCATTGGTGTTAAAGCTTATGAAAGTCACATGACAGGTCCTATTGAGAAAGCCATTCGCGATTCTAACTTGGGCTTGAATCCATCGAATATGGGCGACTTGATTCGTGTACCGATGCCTATGTTGACAGAAGAGCGTCGTAAAGATTTGATTAAAATCGTTCGTGCAGAAGCAGAAGAGGGTCGTGTTGCGATTCGCAATATTCGCCGTGATGCAAACAATGATTTTAAACGTTTGTTAAAAGACAAAGACATCTCTGAAGATGATGCTCGTCGTGGTGAAGACCGCATTCAAAAAGTAACAGATAAATTTATTGCTGATATTGATGCTGCTTTGAGTGCCAAAGAAGCCGATTTGATGGAAATCTAAGCTTTTAAAAAAGGACCTTACTTGAAAAGCAGCACACAAACAATTTTGCCCGTGACGAGTGTTCCTAAACACATTGCTATGATTATGGATGGGAATGGGCGTTGGGCAAAAAAACGTTTCATGCCCCGAGTAATGGGACATAAGAAGGGTTTGGATGCTTTAGAACAAGCAGTCAAATACTGTAGCCAAAAAGGCGTACAGTGTTTGACTGTTTTTGCATTTTCAACAGAAAACTGGCGCCGCCCTGCTGACGAAGTCGGCTTTTTAATGAATTTATTCTTGAATTCATTGCAAAAAAAAGTCAAACGTTTGCATGATAATAACCTTAGGTTGCGTGTGATTGGCTCTAAAGAGCGTTTTTCAGATGAAATTTTGCAAGGCATTGAAAAAGCAGAAGCCATGACCGCAGGGAATACCGGTTTATTGCTAAGCATTGCAGTGGATTACGGTGGCCGTTGGGACATTCTTCAGGCTGCTAATCAAGCGATTGCGGCGGGCCAAACTGTTCTAACCGAAGCTGCGCTACAGCCTTATTTGTGTCTGGGGGATATGCCTGAGCCGGATTTGTTTATTCGAACCGGTGGCGAAACCCGCATCAGCAATTTCTTATTGTGGCAGTTAGCGTATACCGAACTTTTTTTTACCGACACCTTATGGCCTGATTTTGATGATGCTGCATTGGATGCTGCATTTTCGTCTTTTGGTCAGCGTGAACGCCGTTTTGGGCGCACGACTGAACAACTTCCTCTTGAACAACAACGGTTATAAAATATGTTAAAGCAAAGAATTTTAACAGCATTGTGGTTGCTGCCTTTAATGGTACTCATGCTGTTCTTCGCGCCGGCTGGCCTTTGGGCTATTTTTGGCGGCATCATCTCTTTATTGGGTTTGTGGGAATTAAGCAAAATCAGCAAGTTCTCAGCCATGAGTAAGTGGGTGTATTTGCTGGTCAGTGCGTTGCTGTTTATTGCTTTGTATGTGTTGGATTGGCGTTTAGAACCCATGGCACAGATTCTGGTTTTGGGTTTTTGGTTGGTGTTTACACCGCTTTGGTTGAAAACCCGCTGGGTCATGAAGGGCGATGTTCCCATGATGTTATTGGGTTGGGTCTTAATGGTGCCGTTTTGGTTGGCATTTGTTGGTTTGCGCCCGACGCCTGATTCTGCATGGTTCTTATTGTCATTAATGGCCTTGGTGTGGATTGCCGATGTGGGTGCTTATGCCTTTGGTCGCACATTTGGTAAGAATAAATTGGCACCAGCCATTAGTCCAGGCAAAAGCTGGGAAGGTGCGGCTGGCGGTTTGGTCTGTGTGTTTGTGTACACGACTATTTTATCGTGGTGTGGTGCGAGTATTTGGCCGCATGCTGGTTGGTTTACCAATATGATTTTGGCAACCATTTTAACGGTTGTGAGTGTTGAGGGTGATTTGTTGGAAAGCTGGCTAAAACGCAATGCAGGCGTTAAAGACAGCAGTCAATTATTGCCTGGACATGGTGGTGTGTTTGATCGCATTGATTCTTTAATTGCTGTATTAAGTGTTTTTGCTGCTTTGGTGGCATTGGCAAGTTGGTAAAAAATGAAACAAGTATTAACGATTTTGGGTGCCACAGGCAGTATCGGTAAGTCAACTTTGGATGTGGTTGAACGTCATCCTGATTTGTTTGATGTTTATGCTTTAACCGGTGCGACGCAATTGGATTTGTTAGCAAAGCAGTGTGCTCGTTTTGACGTTCAGGTTGCTGTGGTCTTGGATGCCGATTCTGCTCAGAAACTCGAAGCCTTGTTAAAAGCAAACAATTGCTCAACACAAGTGGTTTATGGCGAAGAGGCCTTGTGCGATGTGGCACGTGCACCCGAAGTGACTACGGTGATGGCAGCGATTGTTGGTGCTGCTGGTTTGCCATCCGCATTTGCTGGGGCAACAGCGGGCAAGACTATTTTGCTTGCAAACAAAGAAGCACTGGTTATGTCTGGTGCATTATTTATGCAGCAAGTAAGAGAATGTCATGCTAAAATATTGCCGATTGACAGTGAGCACAACGCTATTTTTCAAGTATTACCAAAAGATTACCAAGGCGATTTGGCTGTCAGTGGCATTGAATCCATTATTTTGACGGCTTCTGGTGGTCCATTTTTAAATCATGATTTGTCCAGCTTTGCCAGCATTACGCCTGAGCAGGCGGTAAAACATCCTAATTGGTCTATGGGTCAAAAGATTTCAGTTGATTCTGCTACCATGATGAACAAAGGTTTAGAGGTCATTGAAGCCCATTGGTTATTCAATGCGCCGGCCAATAAGATTGAAGTGGTGGTGCATCCACAAAGCGTGATTCACAGCATGGTTCGTTATCAAGATGGATCAGTATTGGCTCAGTTGGGGAATCCTGATATGCGCACACCGATTGCATATTGTTTAGGTTTGCCTGATCGCATTGCTTCGGGCGTGTCTGCTTTGGATTTTACAACATTGGGCAGTTTAACATTTACAGAGGCGAGCACAGAACGATTCCCTTGTTTGGGCTTGGCATTTTCTGCACTGCAAGCCGGTGGTGATGCACCTTGTGTTTTGAATGCAGCCAATGAAATTGCTGTAGCAGCGTTTTTAGACAAACGCATTGGTTACATGGACATCGCGAATGTGGTAAAACATTGTTTGAGTCAAGCCGATATCAGTGCAAGCCCAGATATCGCAACCTTGTTTGAAAAAGACAGATGGGTGCGCACTTGCGCACAGCAGTATATTGTTCAGCAACATTAGGAGAGTCTTTAGTGACCATTTTGGCATTTATTGTTGCAATTTTAGTACTGGTGAGCTTACATGAGTTAGGCCACTTTGTGGTTGCGCGTTTGTGTGGGGTTAAGGTATTACGCTTTAGCGTTGGCTTTGGTAAGCCTTTTTTCACCAAGAAAAAGGGTGATACAGAGTGGTGCTTGGCCCCGATTCCACTGGGTGGCTATGTCAAAATGGTGGATACCCGTGAAGGCAATGTTGCTGATGCGGATTTGCCTTATGCTTTTGATAAACAAACACCATTGAAGAAAATTGCCATTGTGGCTGCAGGTCCATTGACCAATTTGGTATTGGCTGTTTTCTTGTATGCAGGCAGCTTTAGCTTTGGCATGACAGAATTAAAACCTTGGATTGGTACTGTATTGCCCAATACATTGGCTGAGCGCTCTGGCTTTGTGGCAGGAGATGAAATTCAAAGCGTCAATAAAATTGCAGTCAAAGACTGGACGCAAGCACAAACAGAAATCATGCTGAGCATGGATTCTGGCAATGTGAACGTTGTGGTGAATAATCCACAAGGACATCAGGTTGACCGTGTTATTGATGTGAGCAATGAAGCAGCAAGCTTGAAAAAAGCAGCACAAGGTGCTGGTATTGGGATTATTCCATTCAAACTGTCATTAACATTGGGTGAGGTGTTGCCTGATGGTGCTGCGGCACAAGCGGGCTTAAAAGCTGGCGATACTTTGGTTTCGGTTAATGGTGAGCCATTGCAAAACTGGCATCAATGGGTTGAACTTGTGGAAACCAATGCAGGCAATGCATTACAAGTTGTTTATGTGCGAGCAGGCAAAGAGCAAAAAACTTCGATGCGCCCTGAATCATTTGATGTGAATGGTCGATTGATTGGTAAAGCGGGCGTTGGTCCAAGCGCAGATCAAGCTTGGGATAAATCCATTCGCATGAAATACCAGCCAAGTATTGGTGAAGCATTTGTTTTGGGTGCGAAAAGAACATGGGATTATTCTTATTTAACCGTGAAGTTTTTTGGAAAATTATTGATTGGTGAAGCATCAATCAATCACATTTCAGGCCCACTAACGATTGCTGATATTGCTGGTAAATCAGCAGCAATGGGCTTAAAAAGCTATATTGAATTTTTGGCATTAATCAGTATTAGTTTGGGTGTTTTGAATTTATTACCGATTCCTGTTTTAGACGGCGGTCATTTATTGTATTATGCGATTGAGTTGGTTCGTGGTAAGCCACTTAGCGAACGGCTACAAGCAATGGGAATGCGTTTTGGCTTAGCGGCATTATTATTATTGATGTTTGTGGCGATGTTTAACGATATCAGTCGAATTTTTGGATAACAGAATTTTTATGAAATTAAAATTAATCACTGCAAGTTTAATGGGTTTGTCCTTGTCGACAGCCGCATGGGCGATCACACCTTTTACCATTCAAGATATTCGCATTGAAGGTTTACAGCGTACAGAGCCTGCCACCGTTTTCACTTACTTGCCAGTGCAAGTAGGTCAACAGTTCAATGATGAACAAGCAGAAGAAACCATCAAAAAACTGTATCAAACTGGTTTTTTTGATGATGTTTTAATTGAGACATCCAATAATCAGGTTTTGGTCACGGTGATTGAACGCCCGACCATTAGCAGTTTGACGGTATCTGGTGGTAAAGACATTTCCAATGATATTTTGCGCCAAAACATCGACCGCTTTGGTCTGGGTCAGTCGCAACCGTTTAACCCGACCTTATTAAATCAAGCGGTGGTGGCATTAAAAGCAGAGTATGCAAACCGTGGACGCTATGATGCCAAAGTTACAACCGAAGTCAGCAAGCTAGACCGCAACCGTGTGGCATTAAAAATCAATATTGAAGAAGGCAATACCACCAAAATTGCAAAAATTAATTTTGAGGGTAATAAAGCCTACTCGAGCAATAAATTGCGCAAAACCATTGATATCACCGGTACTGGTATGTTTACTTGGTATACCAAGAGCAACCGATTCGGCGAAGAAAAAATGGCAGAATCTTTAGAGATTTTACGAGATTTTTATCACAATCACGGTTATTTTGATTTTGTGGTTGCTGATGCCCAAGTCACACCTGAAGTGGATAATCCTGAAAAATTACAGGTGTTGATCAAAGTGAATGAAGGGCCTCGCTACAAATGGGGCGACATTAAAGTGATTGGCGATACACAAGAAGTGCCTTTAGAAGATTTACAAAAATTGGTATCGGTTAAAAAGAACAAATGGTATAACCGCAGCCAAATGTTGAGCATGATGAAAGCCATGCAAAATCGCATGGGTTTGAGTGGTTATGCATTTAGCAATGTGAATATTCGTCCAGAGCCGAATCCAGAAACAGGTGTGGTGGATTTTACTTTGTCTGTGGATTCTGGCAAAAAAGTGTATGTGAACCAAATCAACATTTCAGGCAATAACAAATCTCGTGATGAAGTGGTTCGTCGTGAATTGCGTCAAATGGAAAGTGCTGTGTACAACAAGCGCGATATTGATCGCTCTAAGATTCGTGTACAGCAATTGGGTTATTTTGATGATGTCAAAATGGATCACATCCCAGTACAAGGTACCAATGACCAAGTTGATATCAACATGAGTGTGGTTGAACGTGCAACAGGTTCTGTTGATGTGAGCATGGGTTACGTACAAGATGATGGTATCGTATTCTCAGGTGGTATTGCACAAGACAACCTATTTGGTACGGGTAAATCAGCAAGCTTGCGTTTGTCGAACAGTAAATCGTCTAAAGTGGCAGCTTTGTCATTTACCGATCCGTATTTCACACCCGATGGCGTGAGTTTGGGCTACGATTTGTATGGTCGCATGTATGATCCGAACAAAATTGACACCAGCCGCTACAAAACCACTACCTACGGTACAGGCATTCGTATGGGTGTTCCGGTTACAGAATATGATCGAGTGAATTTTGGTTTGGGTATTGAGCATTTGAATGTACAAACATACCATGATAGTCCAAAGCGTTATTTAGATTTTGTTGATGCGAACGGCAATAAAAACTGGACATTCAAAGGTAATATCGGTTGGGGACGCAATACCACGGACAGCGCCATTTGGCCTACGCGTGGTTACATGATCAGTGCTAACTTGGATGCTGGTTTGCCTGGCGGTGATATTGAATATGTGAAATTACAACACCAACAAACGTGGTTCTTCCCATTAAGTTCAGAGTTTACTTTAATGCTAAATGGTGATGTTGGTTGGGCTAAAGGCTATGGCAAAACAAAAGAATTGCCATTCTTCCATAACTTCTATGGCGGTGGTTTGGGTTCTGTACGTGGTTATGAAACCAGCAGCTTAGGTCCGAAAGAGCTACCAGAAGAGAGTAGTCGTACCAATGATGAATATGATTATTTGGGTGGTAGTCGTACAGCGACATTCAATGCGGAATTGCTATTCCCCATGCCTGGCATGCGCAATAACCACACCGTTCGTTTAAGTACCTTCGTGGATGGCGGTAGTGTCTGGGATGATAAACAATATAAACGTCCAGATGGACAAAAATACAAAAGTACTTTTGGTGAAGAATTCCGTTACTCAGCAGGTGCGGCTTTAACTTGGATGTCGCCAATGGGACCATTGAAGTTCA
>JASLBZ010000209.1 GCA_030146285.1 Neisseriaceae bacterium
TTTGCTCAATGTGCTCGTTAATACTGGAATCTTTTTCAATAAACAAATCTCGACTGGGCACATAGGCCTCTGGCTGATAATAATCATAGTAAGAAACAAAATACTCAACGGCATTTTCTGGAAAAAACTCGCGCATTTCTGCATAAAGCTGCGCTGCCAAAGTTTTGTTGTGCGCCATGATAATAGCAGAGCGACCGCTTTTGGCGATGACATTGGCCATGGTATAGGTCTTACCTGAACCGGTAACACCCAATAAAGTCTGAAATGACAACCCATCATCCAAACCTTCTAACAATCCCGCAATGGCCGTTGGCTGGTCGCCTGCTGGCTCAAAAGGCTGATGCAATTTAAATGGACTATTGGGGTATTGGATAATTTGCATGCCGAGGCTTTAATCAAGTAAGAATAGATACATTGTACATGAGGGCTAAACATCAAAAAGCAAGCAGCTTAAAAAGCGACGATGCGTTTCAGGCTGCCAATACCATGAAAATGACCCACAAAAAAAGCCACCCTTAGGCAGCTTTTTTAAGTCATGTTGTTTTATTTTGTCACGTGGTTCTTACGGTAGAACAAGTAGCAAAACGCCAAGGCAGCAAACCAAACAGGTGTTGCCATCAAGCCCAAACGGGTATCTTCTTCTAGTGCACACATATAAACAACAAAGGCAAAGAACACCATGATAATCCAGCACATTGGCACGCCAAAAGGCATTTTGAATGTTGATTTTTCATGTAACTGAGCACGTGTTTTGCGGTATTTAATGTATGACAATAAAATCATGGTCCACACAAACAAGAAACAAACACTTGAAATCGTCGTCACAATGGTAAATACATGCATTACATTGCCATCTAAATACAGCAACACCACACCAACCACCAATAAAGCACAAGAGTACAACAAACCATTACCAGGAACACCGGTGCGGGTTAATTTACCAAAAGCTTTTGGTGCTAATTTTGACAAACCCAAACCGTACAACATGCGACCTGTTGAGTACATACCGCTGTTTGCTGAAGACATTGCTGAACTTAACACCACAAAGTTAATGATACCTGCAGCAGCTGTAATACCAATCAAACTGAACATATTAACGAATGGGCTCACCTCTGGAGACACATCGCTCCATGGTGTAACCGTCATGATCACGCCCAATGCCAAAACATAAAACACGATAATGCGCAGTGGAATTTTGTTAATGGCACTTGGCAAGGTTTTTTCTGGGTTTTCAGTTTCCGCAGAAGTCGTACCCACCAACTCAATACCCACGAAAGCAAAAATGGCCATTTGGAATGCAGCAAAGAAACCACCCCAACCATTAGGCATAATGCCGCCATATGTCCATAGGTTTGAAACCTTGGCAACCTGTCCTGTCGGACCTGTAAAACCAACAATCAACAAATAAGCACCAATAACAATCAAAGCCACAATGGCGATAATTTTAATCAATGCAAACCAAAATTCCATTTCACCAAACAGCTTCACGGTCAGTAAGTTCAAACCCAATAACGTGAAGATGGTAATAATACCAGGAACCCATAAGGCGATATCAGGCCACCAGAACTGAACATAGCCCGTGATGGCGACAATGTCCGCAATGCCAATAACCACCCAACAAAACCAATATGACCAGCCTACAAAAAAGCCTGCGGCAGGTCCTAAAATATCGTGAACAAAGTCAACAAATGACTTGTATTCCAGATTCGACAACAACAACTCACCCATCGCTCGCATCACGAAAAATAGGAAAAAACCAATAACCATGTACGTGAATAGAATGGATGGGCCAGCCAAACTGATCGTTTTGCCGGCGCCAAGGAATAAACCAGTACCAATACAACCACCGATGGCGATCAGTTGTAAATGTCGGTTTTTTAGTGTGCGTTGTAAACCTGGTGCTTCTTCGTTGTGCCCCATTGTGCTCTCCTTTTTATTTGAACAGCAAATGGTTGTGTTATCGATTGTTCAATCAAAAAAATACAACCATGAGAAATGGTCAGCCACCACAACAAAACCCATTTTCCTGAAACAAAGTAACAATTCAGGTAGATATTCCAATATCTCTAAAGATATTGACATCTAATGTTAGGTAACCTCTTTTTTTGAGTTTTATTATGGTTATTATTGACGCCATTCCTTTGCGTAGGGCGGATTATGTACCGACAAAGAAGAATTCTCAATAGTTTTATTAACAAGCTCATGGAATTTACACTGTAACAAAAATTGCAAAGTCATAAAATTATATGCCAATCATATGAATTATTATGCTTTTTTTGGTTTAATAAAACTTAAAGCCATAGCAGAAAATATCAACACCACACCAGCAGTTTGCATGGCGCTTGGGATAAATCCTGTAATCAACACATCCAAGACAATGGCAACCGCTGGGTCAAGAAACACCAAAATGGAGATGGTACGGGCAGATAATTGCCGAATACTGTCAAAAAACAAGTAAAAAACAAAACCAGTATGAATCACACCCGTGGCCAAAATGAATGACCAATTGTACATACTTAAGCCATCAAAATGCCCAAGGCTCACAAAAGGAGCCAGCAAAATAGCACCAACCAAGGTCTGAATCCAAGTCGTGGCGTAAGTTGATGTCTTGTGAATGCCTTTGCCCGTTAAAGTCAATAATGCATAAAAAAGTGCCGATAAAAACGCCACAAAAAATCCCGAAGCCATAAAATCAGCCAAGCGGGTATTTTGATTAATGCCCGCAATCAAAAGCGTTCCGACAAAACACAAAGCCACAGCAATCACAGCAAGCCAGGTTAATTTTTCTTTCAAAAAAATTGCAGCCAATACCAAAACCATTACTGGCGCTAAATGGTAAATAGAAATGGCAATGGTAATGGACATGACCTCAAAGCTCATGAACAAGAACAACCAATTCAATACCAAAAAAACACCACAAAGAATAATTTGTAAAATCTCTTTCTTATGCCAAACCTCACGCTTTGCTTGTCCTGTAATCACCCAAGCTGCGCCCAAAAACAATGTCGCACACACACAGCGTATAAAAACCAGCTCTAAAGCTGGCAAACCTGTCTGAACAGAAAAGAATCCGACGGAACCAAAAATGGCCATGGAAATGGCCATTTTAATGGAGGCTTTTTTTAATTTTTGTTGGTCAGTTTGCACCATTACTGTCTTTCCCTTATTTCTCTTGCTTATCTTGATTGATTCTTAAATGACAATCTTAGATAGATTGCTTGATTTCACTAGTCAATTGCAATGTATTCAACCATCAAAATCTCAATACTCTCATCCCCTTCTGTCGTCCTCAAAATCACCTCTTCGCCTTCGTGCGCTTTAATCAAAGTGCGTGCTAACGGTGACACCCATGAAATCTTCCCCAAAGTTGCATCAATCTCATCTGTTCCCACAATTTTCACCACTTGCTCATCCCCGTTGCCACGCAAAATCGTGACCGTCGCCGAAAAGAAAATTTGCTCCGTTGGCTCTCGATTTTCAGGGTCCACAACCAATGCCATTTCCAAGCGCTTGGTTAAAAACCGAATGCGCCGATCAATTTCACGCAAACGGCGCTTACCATAAATGTAATCACCATTCTCACTGCGATCTCCATTGCCCGCGGCCCAATTTACCACTTGGGTCATCTCAGGGCGCTCTCTGTGTACCAAATGGTAAAGTTCATCTTTTAAGACTTGCCAACCTTTTGGGGTCATGTAATTTTTCTTATCATTCATTGGTGCTTTATCACATTTCATTATGGTATGAATAACGGTTAATCTTTTAACCAAAGACTCAAAGCACTTCTGCGTACAACTTGGCGTTTGGCTGCAGCTTCAAAACTATTAAAACTGCCCCAATAGACAAAGCGCTTTTTGGCTCGAGTCACCGCAGTATAAAGCAAAGCTTGGCTAAAAAGCGTAGCATCATCGTCTTCTTTTTCGGGCCCAAGCAACCAAACCTCTGTGGCTTCAGAGCCTTGGCTTTTGTGAACAGTAATGGCAAAAGCATCTTCAAAATCAGGCAAACGACTCAATGCCACAGCTCGCGGCTGCTTGGCATCTGGAAAATATGCTTGCAATTGTCCAGCCTTGTCTTGCATGACAATGGCCACATCACCATTAAACACATTCAAGCCATAATCATTACTTTTCATGATAATGACTTGGCCTTCAAACCACGTATGCATATTGCCCAATTGTTTTTGGCACAAATACTGTCGGTAGCCTTGATTAAAGCGTTCAATGTCTTTGCGATACACTGCCAAAACCAATACTTCAGAAAGCTTTTCAAAGGCATCCTGAACATCATGATTGGCAACCGCTTGCCAATAACCACTCTGTGCTGCAAACAACCGTGCAAACACGTCACTACTCGATTCTTCAAGCGTCACCGACTTTGCTGAATCTGCAAAACAACCCGCAAGACTCTCTCCACCAGCCAAGATGTCCTTTGCCAAACGGCCAATGCCTGCTGTGTCATCAAACCGATGGCTATGCGTCAAAATAACAGTCGCCATGTGCAAGCTAATATGCTGCTGGGTGGGGATTTTTTCAATCCACTCGGGTAGCCATTGCTTTAAGGTGTCCAAATGTTCACTGTAAAAACGGGTTTGCTGGGGCAATGCCGCTAAAACAGCACCGGTACCCACCGATGGCAATTGTGCAGCATCCCCTAATACAATCAATCGGCATTGGGCAGGCAATGCACTTAACAATTGTTGCATCATGCCCAAGTCCACCATAGAAGCTTCGTCTACCACCACAATATCGTAGCCTATCGGATTGTGTTCATTAAAAGGGCTTTGCAATCGGGGTGGATGAATTTTTAAAAATCGATGCAATGTCATGCCTTGCAAATTTTGCAAAACAGCCTTATCTGCCTCATTGGCATCAATGTGCAGTAAGCTATTGTGCAAAGCCTCTGTCATTCTCGCCGCAGCTTTGCCCGTTGGCGCAACCAAAGCGATATTGGGCGGTGACGCACTGTCATCTTGAACACTCAAGAGCATCAACAAAATTTTGGCCACCGTGGTGGTTTTGCCCGTCCCCGGGCCTCCCATCAATACCATAATGGTATTGAGCAATGCCAAAGCCGCAGCCAGCTTTTGTCCACTGCTACTCTCATCAGGAAAATGTGCCGATAGCAAAGCAGCAATTTTTTCATTGCTTGGTTTCTGAATTCCTTTAAAAGATACTTTTCTCAATAGTGTTTTGGCGATGTCTGATTCTAGCTGCCATACTTTTGCCAAGAACAATTTGTCATCTTGCCAAACCAAAGGCAACAAACCTTTTTCAGGCTGCCTGGTCACCAAATGAGGTGCCTGTGCCAACACGCTTTGCATGGTATAATTCACACCAATATAGCCGTGCCCATCAGATAAAGCCTGAAACAAAGACACCAAATACGACTGCAATAACGGTGCTTCTAAAGGGTATTCTTTTGAAAGTGCCCATACCGCAGCTTGTGCGCTTTTTTCAGCCAGTGTTTGCTGATTCACATTCATCTCATTGACTCCTTTATTGGCATATCGATATCATACATTAATCGTACTCACAGCCTATGAGTGTAAGGATGCTGTGAAGACTTTGCAAAATTATGTTTAGAAAAATCCATATAATTAAAACAACATGCTTTATAACAAAAAAATGATTGACTAAACTATTTAATAATTGTTTAATAAAGCACATATATAGCGCCGATTTGAACACAGCTTGCGGGCGTAAACTGCTAAAGCGTACGATAATTGCTTTCGATGAGTTTTCTCGAGCAGTTACCTACCATTATCATTTTAAGCCCGTCGTGTCTTCTCACAACGGGCTTAACTTATTATGGCTTAGGAGTTTTTATGATTTTCTTGGACAACGTTTCTAAACGTTATCAACACCAAGACAAGACATGGTTTAATGCCGTTTTGCCAACAACATTGCACATCAAAAAAGGCGAAATTTTCGGCTTGATGGGTTATTCTGGCGCGGGCAAGTCAACGCTTTTGCGCTTGATTAACATGTTAGAACGCCCTGATGAAGGTCAAGTTGTGGTTGACAATCAGGACTTAATGTCACTATCTAAAGTACAGTTGCGCCAAGCACGTCAAAAAATTGGCATGGTGTTCCAACAATTCAATTTATTATCCAATCGCACTGTGGCTCAAAACATTGCCTTTCCTTTGGAAATTGCAGGTTGGGATAAAGCTGCCATCGAAAAACGTGTTCTCGAATGCCTGGACATTGTTAACTTAGCGGATCGCAGCGAACACTATCCATCACAATTGTCTGGTGGCCAAAAACAACGCGTTGGTATTGCCCGTGCTTTGGCACCAAGCCCAAGCGTGATTCTGGCTGATGAGCCCACTAGCGCCCTAGACCCCTCAACAACACGAAGTGTTTTAAGCTGCTTAAAAGACATTAATGAACGCTTTAATGTCACCATCGTGATTGTGACCCATGAAATGAGCGTTATTCGCAATTTATGCGATCGTGCTGCATTATTGAATCATGGTGAAATTGTAGAAATTATCGATGTGCATGGCAACAAAATTCATGCTCAGTCAGCCATCGGTAAAGAATTGGTTCAAGAGGATTAAAAAATGGCTAGCGCTACGACATTTAACGAAGCTGTGCAAAACATCATCTCTATGGAGAGTGAAATCTGGGTCGCAACAGGCCAAACGTTTATTATGGTTGCCATTGCCACCGTCATTGGCGTGGTCTTAGGCACTATTTTGGGGATCTGGTTATTTGCAACAGGTAAAAATCAACTGTTTGAAAATGCAGCAGTAAACCAATCTTTAAACGCCTTAGTCAACTTCATGCGCGCATTTCCATTTGTCATCTTGATGATTGCCTTAATCCCCCTAACCAAAATCATTGTTGGTACCTCGATTGGCCCTTATGCAGCATCCTTCGTACTGACAGTATCGGCTGTGTTTTACTTTTCTCGCTTGGTCGAGCAAAACTTGCGTGAAGTACCACGAGGCATGATTGAAGCAGCAGAATCAATGGGGGCTACTCCTAGCACGGTTATTTTCCGTGTTTTGCTATCCGAATGCCGCTCTAGCATGGTCTCTAGTGTAACTGTATTGGCCATTAGCATTCTGTCTTACAGTGCAGCTGCTGGCATGATTGGTGGCGGCGGCTTGGGTGATTTGGCCATTCGCTATGGTTACTACCGCTTCCAAACAGAAGTGATTATTTTTATTGTGGGTGTATTGTCTGTTTTGGTTATTTTAATGCAAAGCATTGGTAACTTCATTGCCAGAAAACTAGACAAACGTGCATAAGATTTACCGTTTTACCGTTTGAAACTTTAACTTTTGAAAACAAATACAAGGAGTAACAAAAGATGAAAGCAACTTGGTTAAAATCGTTGTCTGTGGGTGTTGTCGCCCTAAGCCTAGGCTTGGTTGGTTGTGGTCAAAAAGAAGCTGCGCCAACAAATGATACCGCTTCGGCACCTAGTGCAGAAGTTAAAAAAGAAATTAAAATTGGTACCACACCGGGCGATTTCGCCAATATGGTTAAAGACCAAATCAAGCCTATTTTAGAGAAAAAAGGTTATACGGTTAACTTGATTGAGTTTACCGATTACGTGCGCCCTAACTTGGCTTTGGCTGACAAAGACATTGATATCAACATATTCCAACACAAGCCTTATTTGGATCAATTCAAAGCTGAGCACAAATTAGACATTACAGAAGCCTTCCAAGTACCAACAGCACCACTGGGTTTGTATTCAGGTAAATTAAAAAGCTTAGACCAATTAAAAGATGGCATCAGCGTTTCTGCAGCGAATGACCCAAGTAATTTTGCCCGTGCTTTGGTAATGCTAAGTGATTTAAAATGGATTACATTAAATGACAACATCGATCCTTTAACAGTATCGAAAAAAGACATCAAAGAAAACCCTCACAACATCAATATTGTTGAACTAGAAGCCGCCCAACTACCACGCTCGCGCGATGATGTTGACTTTGCAGTGGTAAACGGCAACTACGCAATGGATTCGGGCATGAAACTAACAGAAACCCTATTCCAAGAACCCAGCTTTGCTTATGTGAACTGGAGTGCGATTCGCACCGCAGACAAAGATGCAGCATGGGTAAAAGACATCACTGATGCCTATAACTCAGATGAGTTTAAAGCTTACTCAAATGAAAAATTCCAAGGCTACAAAATGCCAGCAGTTTGGGGCGAAGCACCTGCAACAGCTTCAGAAACTGCCTCTAACTAATACACGCTAAAGCATTTAATAAAAAAAGCATTTGCCTTAATAGGTAAATGCTTTTTTTATTTTCAATTCAAAATCAATAACTAGAAGCTATTTAACATTCACCATTTTAGCCAAATTAAAACACAAATCAATGATATTTAAATATTTTTAATGTAGCATTCAGATAGCCATGGTAAGGGTTCTTTTAAAAAGTAGTTTGCACGTTAACCAAGTTGAATCTTTGGCCTTCTCAGCAGCCCCTTACTCTTTTTCAAAAGGCATAAGAAATAGGGAGAATAAACTCCCCCCTTTTACTTCAATAAAAATTAAGGCAATGAGGTGATGGTCAAGGTTATTTTAAATCTCGTCATGAGATTCAACAAAAATAACACTATCCAACTCATTCAAATCTTCAATAAAATCTACGTAAAAATTAAAATTTACACCAATTCTTGAATAACCTTAAAACTTTCAAAACTGAATTATTATTGAGCAGATTCAATACGACCAACTTCTAAATTATATATGCAGTTTGGAGCAAATAAGCTTTTACTTAAATACATATCATTAATAATGCCATAAATACGTACTTTAGATCCTGTCGGAAATTTCTTCATCTGTTTTTTTATTGTACTTTCTTTTGTAGCCACCATAGCAGTACAATTAGAATCCACCTCCTTAGCCGTTAATTAGCGGTAACCTCTTATTTCTTTTAAATCCTCCACTTCAACTACTTCGGCTGTAACTTCAATTACTTGACCACTCCATTTTTTTTTAGCTACGGTCTCATTTTTCTTTA
>JASLBZ010000005.1 GCA_030146285.1 Neisseriaceae bacterium
CGAGTAATTCATAGCTGCCTTTAATCGACGCATTGAGGCTGTGGGTACGTGGTTTTCTTAGCCAAAAGCCAGGAATCATATTGGATTCATTCGTTTCATGGTTTACCCCCAAAATCCCAGCCACGCCATAAGGTTGATACCAATTGCTGCGGTTGTAATTGTATTCGATTTCGCCACGCCAATTGTCATTGAACTGATGCTTGATGCTTGCAAAATAGTTTTGTGATTGGTTGCGGCTAAATGACCAGTTCGGTGAAGGATTGTCTTTTGGACCAAAATGGGTGGCATAGCCTTCGTCATCATAAGCAGAAAAAGTATGCGAAGCGCTGGTTTTTTCTTTGGCATATTGCCAGTGAGCACCTGCGCTTAATTGCGTTTTATCGCTTAAATCGTATTCTAAAATGCTGTATAACGAGGTGGCTTTTTCACTTTCACGCTTGCGAGTGCCATCGCTTTTTTCGGCAGCAATCACGGTGCGTGAGCGCAAAGAGCCATTGGCGTTTAATGGGGTTGACACATCCGCACCTAAGCCATAATGAGAACGGCTGCCAATATTGGCGAAGATGTCTGCCTCGGCCTCTTTTTTCGGGCGTTTGCGCACCAAATTCACAGTAGCACCAGGTTCACCCGAGCCATCAAGTAAACCCGATACCCCACGAATCAATTCCACTCGCTCATAAGCCGACGTGTTCATGTTGCCTGTGTCTTTGGCTGCATTGTTAATGGGCACACCATCTAACCAAAAATTGGTGATTTCACTGCCACGGGCATACAAAGTATTGTAGCCAGCGCGCTTAGATCCCCACACGCGTTGACTCACCCCTGTTGCTTGCAGTAAAGCTTTATCCAAGGTATGGATATTTTGGTCTTTTAATTGCTGCTCGGTAATAATAGAAATGCTTTGGGGGATTTCACGCAAGCTCATGGGCAAACCCAATGGCGTGTCAGTACCCAAAGTGGTATAGCCTTCATTGAGCGATGTTCTGCGTTTGCCATCAACATTGACTTGCTCAAGCTCGGTGGCTTGCTCGGTATCAATACTGGCAGCCTGTGCATAGATAGGCAATAAAGCAATGAACAGCGGTGTTAATCGTAAAAAAGCGGGGTACATTGTTTTCCCTTGTGGTGCGACTGGTTTTAAATAAATGGCAATGATGGTTTAAGCTTCTTCTGGAATTTCAATCAAGACAATGCTGCATTCCTTGACCGAAGAAGGCTTATGCTGGCGCTGTTTGGGTAATACGTACATTTCACCGGCTTTCACAAAAACAGTTTCTTGATTCTGACCATTTTTAAAATCCACACGCATCTCACCATCAACGACAAAGGCGACTTTGTCGCTGGCATCATGTGCATGCCAAGTGAACTCGCCTTGGAATTTCACAATGCGAAATTGAAAGCCTTGCTGGTTAATGATGGTGGGTTTCCAATGCTCGGTAATGCTATTGAGCTCTGAAACCAAAGAAATGATGTCTTTGTCGCTGTAAGTTATCGCAGTCATGCTTGAAACCTCTTAAAATATTATGAATTGGATTGTTTTGCTTTTTCAAAAGCATCGGTTAATTGTTGGCTCGCTTGCAATAATTGCTTTACACCGCCTGCGACAATGTAATTGGCATTGGGCATAATGATGATTTGGCTTTTTTTCCAAGCCGTGGTTTGATTGACCAAAGGGTTATTCAAAACATCAATGGCAGCATCGCCTTTTTCACCCAAAGACGAGGTGCGATCCAGTACGAAAATCCAATCCGGATTGTTATCTCGAATGTATTCAAAAGACACCAACTGCCCGTGAGCTGAGTTTTTCAGATTTTTGTCGGCACTGGCCATCCCAATATCCTGATGTATCCAACTGGCCAAACGCGATTGTGGGCTCATGGCTGAGATTTTTCTGCCGGTAATCGAAACCACCATGGCGCTGCCCATGCCTTGAGCGCCTTGGCGCGCTTTTGCAAAGGATTGGTCAATTTGGGTTTTGAGTTGATTGGCTTGGGATTGCTTATTGAAAATCTGCCCAAAAGCATCCAAACGTGCCTTGGCACTGTCTCGAATGTTTTGATTGTCTATGGTCATGTCGATGGTGGGGGCAATTTTGGCCAGCTCATCGTAAGCCACTGCACCCGGGCCACCCGTAATGATCAAATCAGGCTGGTAAGCACTTAGTTTTTCGTAATTGGGCTCAAACAAGGTGCCTACTTGCTGGGTCTTTTCAAAAACAGGAGTCAAATAACCCACCATGACTTTTTCAGTACTCGCCCCAATGGGAACACCCAGCTGATGTAAAGTATCCAAAGCCGCCCAGTCATAAACGGCAATGCGTTGTGGATTGGTTCGAACATCGAGCCTACCTCGCTCAGTCTCGATGCGAACAGTGGCAGTTTGCACTGCTTGGCTGGCGGTATTTTCAGGAAAAACTGTTGTGGGTTCAGAACAAGCAAACAAAGTACCGATACTCAGTACAAGCAAAGGGCGCAGGAACATGGGCTATGCCTTTAAGTCAATATTAAATAGTAATGAAAATCCTTATCAATTGATATTAACGTACAGAAGCAGCCATTGCCATGCCTAAAAGGCTGACAAAGCAATTGATTCCCGATAGGGAAAGACAAATTCCCGATTGTGTAGAAAAAAGAAGTGATGTGATTATTGCTGGTGTGGATTCCATCACTTAAGAACCAAAAAAAGCAGCCTGAAAAAGCATGTTTATTGCTTTTTCAGGCTGCTTTGTTTCTTCTGGCAT
>JASLBZ010000041.1 GCA_030146285.1 Neisseriaceae bacterium
TGTAATTTAAAATTTAAGTTGGCATTAAACACGATTTTTAATTTTAATGATAGTAGTTTTTATTTGCGTTAAAGAGAAATTTCAACTAAAATTTAATAACTTTTGTAAAATACACACACTACCCCCATAACATCTCTTTTTTGCTTTATTGCAAATAGGATACCGCATGCAAAATACCAAACTCAATTTAGATTTATTAACCCACCGCTTAAAAGCGGAAACCACCAATACCCACGACAGCGTGGACAGCCTGGTTATGTCAGTTAACCCATTTGCTAACGAAGAAAATTACGGTAAATTTTTACAATTACAAGAAATTTTTCACAAGGTGGTGGATTCTGTTTATGCCCGTGATGACTTGAATCAAGCCATTTTAGGCTTAGCACAAACAGCACGCCATCAAGCGGTACTAGAGGATATGGCTGATTTGAATATTGAAAAATTTGACATTGATGCCTTACCAACTCCAGCACATGACGAAGCCATTGGCTGGTTGTATTGCGCGGAAGGCTCAAATTTAGGTGCTGCCTTTTTGTTCAAAGAAGTCAATAAAATCAATCTTGATGAAAACAAAGGTGCTCGCCATTTGGCTGCTCATGCCGATGGCCGTGGCAAACATTGGAGAAATTTTTCAGAACAATTAAATGCAATTGATTTTACTGAAGAACAACGCGCCTCAGCAGTGAAAGGTGCTCAAGAAGCATTCACCTATTATAAAAAACTACTGCGTGATATTTACGCACTTCCTGCTGTTGCTTAATGAAATACACTTTGCTGCGCTGGTTTTTTATGGTCGCGGGTGGCATATCATTGTTATTAGGCATTTTGGGCGCATTTTTACCAATTTTGCCCACAACACCTTTTATCTTGTTAACCGCATTTTTCTGGGCAAAAAGTTCACCGCGCTTTCATGCTTGGCTCTTGAATCACAAACACTTTGGTATGATGGTTCGCAACTGGGAAAGCAACCATGTGATTCCTTTGAAGATGAAATGGTTATCAACCATCATGATGAATGGCACCATCTTGATGACGGTATTGACTTTGCCTTCTGACAGATGGATTTTGAAATTGGTGATGCTTAGCATTTCCATTGGCACCAGCATCTGGATTTGGTCATTTCCACATGAAATGCCCAAGCCCAATATTGCCCTACAAGATGAAAATCCAATAGACAGCACCAATAACAAGCAGCCTGAAAGCGACCAGTAATCCATACCATCCACAAAAAACCACATCCGAAAATGTGGTTTTTTTTGCATTTCTCAATCGCTTTAAATTCGATAGCTAATGCCAGTCATCACTTTAGAAGAGAGCTTCATAATGGTTTTAATAGGCAATGGCAAAGGCTCAGCACCAAAGTCATGTGCCATGTCTGCATGTTTTAGCTCGTCAATTCGCATTTGTTCAACGATTGCACGACTTTTCAGATCTTCTGATGGCAAACTGTCTAGGTGCTCTTCAAGGTGGGCACTTACCTGATGCTCAGTCTCTTCTAAAAACCCCAGATTCCATTGATCACCCAAAATACCGGCAGCAACCCCAATCACAAATGAGCTGCCATACCAAACTGGATTTAACAAACTGGTTCGCCCACCTAGCTCATGAACACGCTTTTCAGTCCAAGCCAAATGCTCTACTTCTTCTTGTGCTGCGTGCTCTAAAGCTTCACGATTGGTTTTGTCTCTGGCTGTTAAAGCTTGTCCTTGATACAAAGCTTGGGCACATACTTCACCAACATGGTTAACACGCATTAAACCCAAAGCATGCTGACGCTGCGCATCGCTCAACTTGGCCTCTTCTATGTGCATGTCTGGATAAGGACGAACGGTCGTGGCAGGTGCAAACAAAGTCCTCAAAGCAACATCAACATTGTTAATCAGTGTATCTACTAGCATTCTTCATCCTTATGCACATATTCATGACAATTATCAGCAGTAAATTATACGCATTCTTCACAAAATCAAAAGCAGATAGTGATACAATTAGCCTTTATTTTGATTTTGCTTAATCCAAGGATAGAATAATGAATATTGATGCCATCAAACCAGGCAAAAGCATGCCAGACGACTTTAACGTAGTTATTGAAATTTCAGCAAATGCTGCGCCCATCAAATATGAATTTGACAAAGAGACAGGTGCGATTTGTGTTGACCGCTTTATGGGAACATCAATGATGTATCCTGCAAACTACGGTTTCGTTCCAAACACCTTGTCTGGTGATGGCGATCCTTGCGATGTATTGGTTGTGACTCCATTCCCATTGCCACCTGGTGTGGTTATTCGCTGCCGCGCATTGGGCATCTTAAAAATGGAAGATGATGGTGGTGTGGATGCTAAAATTGTTGCCGTACCAGTTGAAAAATTGTGCGCAATGTACAAAGACATTCAAAAATTAGAAGATTTACCACAATTGTTGCGTGACCAAATGAAACATTTCTTTGAACATTACAAAGATTTAGAACCTGGTAAATGGGTTAAGATTCAAGGTTGGGGTAATATGGAAGATGCCAAAATTGAATTGGAAAATGGCGTTAAAAACTTCAAATAACGCAATATCCGCAAAGCTGCGCTGCCAAAACCAGCGCAGCTTTTTGATTGAATATCCTGATTTTTAATACTTTTACTTTGATCTGGGCTATAATATGCACCCTGCCTTGTTTTAGCCGGGCGTTTTAAGTTATTTTGAATGAAAGTCAGCTCTACACTTCAAGCTTTTCGTCAGCACCCTTCTATTGCCTTTTACGTTCTAATCATCAGCATCAGTATTGTGAGTCTCAATACTGGCTTGACCATTCCTTACACAACGTTTCGTTTAAAGGACTTAGGTGCATCTGATTTCGTCATAGGCTTGATTGCTTCAACACCTGCTATTGGCATCGTTTTGATGTCTTTTTTCGCCAATGCATTTGCCAAAAAATTCAGCATCAAAAAACTTTTCATTGCCAGTACCGCCCTATTAACCATCAGCATTCTTCCTCTGGCTTATGTGGACAATTTTAGCTTTTTGTTCTTGCTTCGCCTCTTAACAGGCTTGGCTTGCAGCTTATTGATTATTTTGGGCGAAACTTGCGTGAATGACGTGGCAACGGATCAAAATCGTGGTCGAATTGTTTCCATTTACACCACGTTTTTTACTGTATTTCAAATCATTGGCCCGCTCATGCTGTCTGCTTTTGGTGCACAAAACAGCGATGTACTTTGGGGATTGCTACTGGCACACTTATTGGCTTTGGGGTTAATTATTTGGGCGCCGTTTTCATTCCACTTTCATGAACACAGCAAAGCACAGCGCTCACTTTGGTATTTTTTCAAAGCCGTACCTGTCATCATGCTGTCTATTTTATTGTTTGCCTATTTTGATACAGCAATACTGTCCATCATGCCACTTTACAGTATGCAATACCAATTTAGCGCAGACGTGGCTGTTTTGATTGTCAGTATTATTTTTATTGGCGATGCTTGTTTGCAAATCCCATTTGGTTGGCTGTCTGACACAATTGGCCGCACCAAAGTCCATGTAATTTGTGGATTTGGCTTGTTAATCAGTACATTGCTGATGCCCTTAATGATGCAGATTCCGATCATGCTTTGGCCCATGTTATTTGTTTGGGGCGCTTTTGCAGGATCCGTTTATACACTGGGTTTGGTTCGGGTTGGAGATTACTTTGAAGGTCAAGACTTAGTATCTGCCAATGCTTGCATTGGTTTGGTCTGGGGCCTAGGTGGTTTATTCGCACCAGGTGTGAGTTTCGGCTTAATGAACACATTGGGAAATGATGGTTTTATTTACGGCATTGCTGCTTTAACCATTCTGTTTTTAATCAGCTTTATGAAACCCATCCGACTTAAGTTACATTAATAAGTGCACTTCTCAAGCCATTCATCTCGTTGCTCTTGATCAAGAACTTCTAGCAAAGAAGAGACCAAGTGAAGCTGTGCTACGTCATGCTGAATTGGTAAACGGTATTTTTCCTGTACCAATCTTGTTGCCTGAGCAACGTCAAATTTATCTTGTTTTAACAACTGTTTAATTTGGCGGTTGTACTCACGAATTTGCTGACTCGATGGCTTCAGTTGGCGTGTATATTGACGGTTCTGTAACCGAATCTCTTTTAAGGTTTCTTTTTGCGCATGGGTTAAATCCATTTGTCTTACATCACACAAAGGCTCACCAGCAAAAGCCGATGGGCTAGAAATAACTAAAGACAACAAAAAAATACTTCCTGTAGATTTAATCATGTGTTGTATGGTCACAAGCTGTATATTCATCAATTTTTTGGTTCACAAGGGCTTTATAATTGCATAATACTGCGCTAAATTGTGAAGCTAAGTCATGTTTTAGTAAATCTTTGTAAACAAAGTTTTGTATCAAAATACCCTACTTTCTTAATGCAAAATACCCTTCAATCGGGAAGCCATTTTGGCAATATTTGGCAAATTACGGTACACTTGCATCCTGTAAACAACCTTAATACACACATCACCATGAATGATTATCGAATTGCTCCCAGTATCTTATCAGCAGACTTTGCCTGTCTAGGTGAAGAAGTTAAAAATGTGATTGCAGCAGGTGCTAAATTAATCCATTTTGATGTTATGGACAACCATTACGTTCCCAATTTAACATTTGGACCCATGATTTGTGAAGCCATCAAACCCCACAGCACAGTGCCCATGGATGTGCATTTGATGGTGGAACCTGTTGATGATTTAATTGTTTCATTCGCTAAAGCAGGTGCGAACATCATTACTTTTCATCCTGATGCATCACGCCATGTCGACAGAAGCCTTGGCTTAATCAAACAACATGGTTGTGAAGCCGGTTTGGTATTGAATCCGGCCAGTTCCATTCATGAAATCGATCATGTTTTGGATAAATTAGACATGATTTTACTCATGTCAGTAAACCCTGGCTTTGGCGGTCAAAGCTTTATTCCGCATACCCTAGAAAAAATTCGTGCTGTTAAAGTCATCACCGATGATTATTTTAACAAAACTGGTCGTCGCATTCGCATTGAGGTTGACGGCGGCATCAAAACAAACAATATTGCCCAAGTAGCTGCCGCCGGCGCAGACACTTTTGTAGCAGGTTCTGCCATTTTCAATCAGCCTGATTACAAAGCAGTGATTGATGAAATGAATGCCCAACTGGCAACAGTGCCAAGCATTAAGGAATAAAACCATGACTGAAAAAAATGTTCAAGCCATTGCTTTTGATTTAGACGGAACATTGGTTGATTCTATTGTTGATTTGGCTCAAGCTGCCAATGCAATGCGTGCAGATTTGGGCTTGGAACTGCTTAATGAAGACACCATTGAAAGCTATGTCGGAGATGGTATGGGTACACTGGTGCACCGCTCATTAACCAATGAAATGCAAGGCATTGCAGAGGATGCTTTGTGGCAACAAGGTTTTACGCTTTTTGTACAACATTATTTTGCACACATTGCTGACAATACCCGCCCTTACCCTGGTGTTATCGATGGCTTGAAATTACTGAAAAAGCAAAGTTTTCCTTTGGTTGTGATTACCAACAAAAATGAACGCTTTGCCATTGAGCTACTCAAGCGTTTAGATTTACTGGACTACTTCAGTATTGTCATTGGTGGTGATACTTTGCCTGAACGCAAACCATCGGCAGCGCCTTTGATTCATGCTTGTGAAGTTTTGAACATCAAACCAGACGAATTGATTATGGTTGGCGACTCGAAGAATGATATTTTAGCCGCCAAAGCCGCAGGTGCGACAGCCGTCGGTGTCAATTATGGCTATGCGAACATGAACGATTTATCACAAAACAAAGCAACCGCACCCGATATTCGTGTGAATCTGATTACCGATTTACATGATCAAGGCTGGTTAAAAAAAGAAATCTTAAATGACTAAACGGTCTTTGCGTGCTCAGGCCATTGATTATTTATCAAGGCGTGAGCACAGTCGTTCTGAGCTGAAACAAAAATTAATGGCTTTTGAAGAAGACGTGCAAATCATTGACGCATTGCTTGACGACTTAACAGAACGCGGCTGGCAATCAGACAGTCGCTATGCCCAGATGATGGTACACAGTAAAAGCGACAAACATGGCAACCGTCGCTTGCAACAAAACTTGGCTTTAAAAGGTATTGATGCTGATTTAATTGCAGATGTACTGCCAAGCAAAGACATTGAGAAAAGCAATGCCATCCAAGTCATCCAAAAAAAATTCAAAACTGCTCCAACATCCTTACAAGAACGAGCTAAACAGATGCGTTTCTTAGCATACCGAGGTTTTGGTATGGACGCCATTCAGGCAGCCTTAAACAGCTGGAATGACGACGAGACATCATTCAGTGGCGACTTCGACGACTTTCACTTGTAAAGCCAATAAAGCATCTTGCCCCACTGCCACCAAAAACCCTTTTTTTCCACCGTTGATGTAAAAACGCTCCAAGTCAAAAATGGTTTTTTCAGCATAGACGGGCAAGATTTTTTTCAAACCAAATGGACTGGTGCCACCGACCATATAACCTGTCCATTTGTTGGCTTGCTCAGGCTTTGCTGGTTCAATGTGCTTCATGCCCAATTGCCTTGCTAAGTTGCGGGTAGAGATTTGCTTATCACCGTGCATCAACACCACCAGACCCTCTTTACGCTCACTTTGCAAAACAATGGTCTTAATCACAATGTGCTCAGCAACCCCCAATGCCTTGGCCGATTGTTCAGTACCACCTTTTTCTACATAGTCATATTCAAAAGGTACATAGTCGACTTGGTGCTCACGCAAAAAACGAATGGCTTGGGTAACAGGATATTGTGCTTTACTCATGATTTTCTTTAACAAATAATGATGGAAATACAGCGCTGTGATACACTGCGCCTTCCCAAAACAAAAGGAAAAAACAATGTCTATTATACGTCATGATGCCAATGCTCGCTTAGCGGAAGCCGTTATTGCCAATGGTTTTATTTTCTTGGCCGGTCAAGTACCAACCAATGTTGATGCAAATGCCCAAGAACAAACAGCCAACGTTTTGGATCAGATTGATGCTTTGCTCGCCAAGCTAGGCTCAAGCAAAGAAAAAATCCTAGAAGCAACCATTTATGTTAGTGATATGGCACATTACGCACAGATGAATATGGCTTGGGATGCATGGTGCAGTGAAGCCATGGCTCCTGCTCGTGCTTGCGTAGAAGCCAAATTGGCTGTAGCAGAATGGAAAGTTGAAATCAAACTGACTGCTTTGGCTTAACAGTCATTTGACCAATAAAAAAAGACTGCTTAAAAACAGTCTTTTTTATTGGATTATTCTGCGTCTTTGTCTGCCAAAAACCATTTTACGCCAGCATCTTCTAAGCGTCGTTGCATACCATCAGATGGAACTGAATCGGTGAACAAACAATTAAAATCGGTCACATGCCCCATGCGAACCAAGGCATTGCGATTGAATTTGCTGTGATCAACAGCCAAGTAACGGTGACGGGCATTTTCCATCATGGCTTGTGCCACACTCACTTCTTTGTAATCAAAATCCAGCAGTGAGCCATCGGTTTCGACACTGGCTGAACTTAAAATAGCATAATCCACTTTAAACTGATTAATAAAATCCAGAGTCGCGACACCTGTAATGCCACCATCAGCAGCACGAACAACACCAGATGTAATCATGACAGTAAAGTCGGTGCGAGCGGATACAATCGATGCCACATGGATGTTATTGGTGATGATACACAAACCTTTGTGCTTGCGCGTTAATGCGATGGCAGCGGCTTCTACGGTTGTACCAATACCCATAAACAAAGATGAATTATCAGGAATATGATCACTAATTAACTCGGCAATGTGGGTTTTTTCACTTTGCAAACGGTCTTTTCGTGAGCTGTAATCATCATTTTCCACACTGCTACCTAAAGCAGCACCACCATGATATCGTCTGAGAATATTTTCTTCACACAGCTGATTAATATCACGTCGCACGGTTTGCGGTGTGACATCCAATGTTTTGGCCAATTCTTCGATTGGCATAAAACCATGTTCACGGATTAAGGTTATGATTTTTTCGTGGCGTGGCGGGCGGCTCATAATACTCAACAGTGTTGTGAATAGACCACTCTATTGTGCCAAATTGTTCGTATTTGCGCAAATATAAATAATATCTTGTTATTTCAACATCTTAATCTATTACCATGTACTATTTGCGAAAAACAACATCAAAATGGGAGCCAAAACATTCACAATAAAACCAAAGCTAATTGCAACCGTTACCATTTCAATTCCACCTGAGCGCTGAATGATAGGCAAAACAAAATCCAAGCTCGTCGCACCTCCACTACCAACGGCGCTCATGGCATAGCGGCGCATCAGAACAGGAATCATCATCAGAGCAAAGATCTCTCGTGCCAAGTCATTGGTGAGCGCAATAGCGCCCCAAACAGGACCATAAGCATCATTCATCACAATGCTCGATAGTGAATACCAACCGTAACCAGAAGTCACGGCCAAGCCTTGCGAAAATGGAATGTTCAAAACAAGAGCAACGACAATGCCAGCAAGCCAACAACTGACGATAAAAATCAATGCTGTCATGATGCCGCGTCTGTTAAAGAAGACATGGCGCAAACTGATGTTGCTGCTGCGAAGTTGTACGCCAATGAGAAACAATAAGATACTTAAGGCATAGCTGCTCACATCATGTGAAGGCAACCATGCTTTTGGCAGCTGCAACCCCACCAGCACGCCCAAAACCACACAAGAAACCTGCTGTACTGAGCCTTTCATCGCCGATAAGAAATTATTTTTCGACTCGAATTGCTCAAGCACAGTGGCACTTAATTTGCGGTCATACAGCATTAACATGCCCAGATTACAAGCCATTACAATGACAAAGATCACGCATGCAAAGCCGATAATGCTACCCATTTGTCCAAATAGATTATCCAATTCAGCCAAGCTCATACCCATGAGCGTTAGGATGATGTAGATAATCCAATTGACACCCCTATTTACCCAAGCCAGTGTATTTTTTTTTCGTATGTGAAAACAAAAACCAATGAACAAAGGCAATAATACCCACATTAAGGTTGCTAGCATTACCGTCTCTATATTGTATTAAAAATTAATGGTTATTTACTGACCCACGAATGCGCGCTCAATCACATAATCGCCACGCTGACCTGTTTTTGGAGAAACGGTTAAGCCAAATTCATCCAACATCGCAGCAGTATCACGCAACATTGCAGGACCACCACAAATCATCGCACGGTCATGCTCAGGGTTGATTTTTGGCAAACCAATGTCTTCAAACAACTTACCACTGCGCATTAAGTCAGTTAAACGACCTTCATTCTCAAACGGCTCACGAGAAACGATTGGGTAGTAAATGAGTTTTTCTTTAACGATGTCACCAATAAATTCATGGTTTTGCAATTCGGTTTTGAAGTGATCATAGTAAGCCAAATCTTTGATGTGGCGCACACCATGAATCAAAATCACTTTATCAAATTGATCATAAACTTCAGGGTCTTTGGTCACACTTAAAAAAGGTGCCAAACCCGTGCCCGTAGACAATAGATACAAATTTTTACCTGGGTTTAAATCGCTTACAACCAAAGTGCCTGTGGGCTTTTTACTCACCAAGATTTCATCACCAGGTTGTAAATGTTGCAAGCGGCTGGTCAATGGGCCATTTTGAACTTTAATACTAAAGAACTCCAAATGCTCCTCCCAGTTAGCGCTTGCCACACTATACGCTCGCATCAATGGCTTACCATCGACCATCAAACCAATCATCACGAATTGACCATTTTCAAAACGCAAGCCATCATCACGCTCACAAGTAAAACTAAAGTATACGTCTGTCCAATGGTGTACTGATAAAACTTTTACAGTATTAAATGCTGCCATTTTCAACTTCCCAAAATATTAAAAAATGAATCGTAATGTTTCTATAATTTTTGTTGTATTAACCCGAATCAAGCTGATTGCTTAATTCACTGCCACACCGTCTTGATTGTCTTCAATTTGAATGGCATGCAAACTGGCATAACGGCCTTTTTTAGCCAAAAGCTCAATGTGTTTGCCCTCTTCCACAATTTCACCTGCATTCATCACCACAATTTTATCCGCATTTTCAATGGTGCTTAAGCGATGTGCAATCACAATCGTGGTTCTGTCTTGCATTAAATTATCTAAGGCAGCCTGTACCAAACGCTCTGATTCTGTGTCTAAGGCACTGGTGGCTTCATCCAAAATCAAAATCGGGGCATTTTTCAATAAAGCACGGGCAATCGCTAAGCGTTGGCGCTGGCCGCCTGAAAGTTTCATGCCATTTTCACCAATAAAGGTATTTAATCCATCAGGTAATTGAGAGATGAATTGCCAAGCATTTGCTGCTTTTGCTGCCGCTTCAATATCAGCTTCTGTGGCATTCATTGCCATTTGCCCATAAGCGATATTGTCACCAATGGTACCGTTAAACAACACCACATCTTGACTAACCAAAGCAATATTCTCACGTAAGCTGTCCATGGTGTACTCACTAATGTCCACGCCATCTAGCTTCACTTGACCACTTGTTGGGTCAAAAAAGCGCGGGATCATATTGGCAAGTGTCGTTTTACCACAGCCTGAAGCGCCAACTAATGCCACCATTTTACCATGCGGAATGGTTAGATTAAGCTGGTGAATGCTGTGTCTTTCTGCTGCTGGATAACGAAAACTGACGTTATCAAATCGAATATCACCTGTAATTTTATCCAATTTTTTCTTACCATTATCCGCTTCACTGGCTTCATCCAAAAATCCAAACACACTTTCAGCCGCTGCCAAACCGCGTTGTAGGGACTGAGTCATGCTGGTAATACGTTTAACAGGTTGGAACAACATCAACATACCAGACAAAAACGACATGAATGAGCCTGCCGAAAAGCCATCTTGGCGCGCGCGCTGTGCAGCAAAATACAAAATCGCGGCTAAGGCCGTAGCAATAATCAATTGTGTCACCCCAGTGCTAATGGCTGAAGTGGCTTCTTGTTTAACATTGTTTTCACGCACAGCCTGTGCCGCGTCAACAAACTGTGCTTCTTCGTGTTTTTGTCCGCCATAAATCTTCACGACTTTAGAGCAATCAATAGACTCATTTAAAATCTGTGTCATTCGGCCCATTTGTGATTGATTAATGCGCGACAAACGGCGCAAACGCTTACTAACATACTTCACACAAATGGTCACAATGGGCAAAACTGCCAACGTAATCAAGGTCAACTGCCAATCGGTATACAGCAACAAACCCATTAAACCAATCACGGTGACGCCATCTTTAACGGTCACGGTAATGATATTAAAACCAGCTTGTGAGATCTGATTGGCGTCGTTCAAAACTTTGGACATCACTTTACCACTGGGATTGTCACCAAAATAAGCAACAGGTAATCGCAACATTTTGGCAAACATTTCACCGCGCAATCGTTGTACCAAGTGCCCAGATAAAAAGCTGGTGGTGTAAACGTTCACATAGGAGAAAAAACCGCGCAAAACAAACAACCCAATAATGGCCATGGGAATCCAGTTCATGGCTTGGGCATTTTTTTCAACGAAACCTTCGTCAATTAAGGGTTTCAAGAGGGCAACAAACAAAGGCTCAGTGGCTGCAGCAATGGTCATTGAGACCAGTGAAATGGCGAACATTTTCCAGTAGCGTTTTAAATAGCCTGCCAAACGCCAATACAATTCAAAACTGGTCAGTTCTTGCTTATGGTTTTGTTCCATTCAGCTTGGATCACTTTTCTTAGGATGCATTAAACCAGCTATTGTAAGATAAAAGCCCCACTGAAACAATGAAAGCACACTGTAAACTTGGCTTTGAGTGGTTTTAGCTGTGCAATCACAGCTTATTGAAGATTTAAATAAATACGACATCATTTATTTTGACCAAAAAAACATGATATTAAATGACTCCAAAACATTTTTATAAAAGAACGTGCCACAACCAATAATGCATATTGGTACGGTTTCATTGGTTATGGTTGAGTTTGTTAATACTGAATAACTCCTCATCCTAGGTTTATCTTTATTCATTCCTCATGAAACATAGCTTATTGTTTTATCTTGTGATTTATTCTTTTATCGCATTCACGCAGACTATCTTGAATATAGGTAAAGCATGTTTCTTTATCCATGGTTTTTACTCTAGCTGCTGGATGAAGTACACGAACGACTTTGATTGTTTCAGACATATCTGGAATATCCCAATCATACCGAGAAATCATTGCATGATGACTTCTTGCGATATTGCTTTTTTTAGCCTGAAGCATTTGCTCTAAGGCAGTAAAATTACCATGAAAACCGCCACAAAAAACAATTACATTTGGACTTAATTTTTTAATTTGAGATGACAAATTTAAAAGTGAATGCTCCACTATGATTTTGTATAGTTTTGGACTTGCACTTTTTTTATTTAATTTACTGGGGCTTGATTTTTTAAAACAACACAAGTAAAAGTTTAACCATTGAATCGATAAATCTTCTGTAACATTTTCTTTCGGTAAAATCTTATCTATTTTTTTGCAAAACCGAACAAACGAACTCCTTGTTTTATAGTGTGCTGTCAATATTTCTTTGTATTTTTTTTGACTGTTTTCTATGTATGCATCGACTGAAAGCTCACCCTTGATTAATTGCTTTAAATGATTATTTAACCAACCCCTAGTTTCCTGACCGACAATAAGAATTTTTAATTTATTTTCTAAAAAACATGCTTGATGCGCAGGAATAAATGGTGCACTTAACTGCTCGATACAATAGCTATCTTTTTCATTCCAAATATTATTTTTTAAATCACCTAACAACTGATTTATTAAACCACTGTAGTATTCTTGACTAACGAACATAATTATCCTCAATGTTCTTGATTAGAGTCGTTTTGTTTCAT
>JASLBZ010000056.1 GCA_030146285.1 Neisseriaceae bacterium
AGCCAATCGATAAAATACGCATCACCACAAGGCATTTTGACCACAACATCATGCTTGGGTTTTCTCAGCTTTTTTGCGATACTCATCACTGATTTCTTCCCAAAGCTCAGCATTTTTAATGCCAACAACGCGTGGGTCAAAAATAGGATTAACACCCATTTTCTTTTGGCGCTCATAGTCACGGAATGTTTTGAATGCTGGCTTTGATAAAAACAAAATCACCACAAAGTTAAGATAGCTCATGCTGCCAAAACCAATATCACCCAAACCCCACATCAAACCTGAAGACTGAATACTGCCTACAAAAATAACGATTAAGAAAATAATGCGAAAGCACAATTTGAACGCAGGGAATTTGGTTTTGCGGTCTAAAAAGGCAATGGTGGTTTCTGCAATATAGTAGTAAGCCATCAAGGTTGTAAAAGCAAACAAGAAAATGGCAATCGACACAAATGCAGGACCTGTGCCAGCAAAGACAGTGGATACCGCCATTTGCGTCCAAGCCGTTCCTGCCGCTACACCAGGAATGTGTTCTACGATGGCAATCTTACTGCCATCAGGAAACACATTGTACATTTGAGTGACCAAAATCATTAAGCCCGATGCTGTACACACCAAAACCGTATCAATATAAATCGAGAAAGCTTGCATTAAACCTTGTTTGACTGGATGACTAACTTCTGCAGCAGCAGAGCTAAACGTGGCTTCCCCTGCACCGGCAACGTTTGAAAATACCGCACGGCGTACGCCCCAAGACACAGCCGTACCCACAATACCGCCAAAAACAGCGTCCATACCAAAAGCACTTCTAAAAATCAAAGCGAACATGGCTGGCACTTGGTCTAAATGACTGCCCAAGATAATAAACATCAAAATGATATAAGCAAAAGCCATGATGGGTACTACTTTGTCCGCCACCTTGGCAATGCGCTTCACGCCACCAAAAATCAAATACGCCATCAACACCACAATCACCAAGCCCGTTACCATGGGCGGCATATTGAATGAGCCTTTGAATGCATCGGCAATGGTGTTGGCTTGCACGCCTGGTACCAAAACGCCATAAGAGACACAAATCACAATCGCCACAAAAATGGCAAATCCTTTTAAACCCAAGCCTTTTTCAATATAGTAAGGTGAACCACCACGGTATTGGCCATCGGTGCGTTCTTTGTAAATCTGGGCAAGTGTGGACTCAATAAAGGCACTGGCACCGCCCAAAAACCCCATAACCACCATCCAAAAAATAGCGCCTGGACCACCTGCTGCAATCGCTGTGGCCACACCAGCGATATTGCCCACACCAACGCGCCCTGCCAATGCCAAGCAAAATGCTTGGAATGAAGAAATACCAGCGTTGGAAGATTTGTTTTCAAACATCAAACACACCATTTCGCGAACATAGCGAAATTGCACCCCTTTGGTCATGATCGTAAAGTAAATACCCACGCCTAGCGCCAGCACCACCAATGCGCTACCCCATAGGTAGCCTGCAATCATATTCACAATGGCTTCCATATTGTCTCTCCTTTGTTTGTTATTTCTTTTATTGATTGTCTTTGTAGATAAAAAGACAGCCCGCTTAATATGTTTTAAGCTAGGCTGTTTTATTGGTTTAATTTACATACCAAATCACCTTGGTCTGTACATACTGCTCAAAAGCTTCTAGCCCGTTGTCCTTACCGCCAAAGCCCGATTGCTTAAAGCCACCAAACGGCGTGGTAATGTCGCCTTCACTAAAGCCATTAATGGACACCGTACCGGCTTTAATCGCACGGGCAACACGCATGGTGCGCTTCACGTTTTGGCTGTAAAAAGAAGCAGCCAAGCCATAATGGGTATCGTTGGCCAATGCAATCGCTTCAGCTTCGGTACTGAATGTCGTTACCGCCAAAATCGGACCAAAGACTTCATTTTGGAACAAGGTCATGTTAGAAGTAATGTTGTCAAAAATCGTCGGTTCGATATACCAACCGCTGCCCAAATTCGCATGCACCTTACCGCCACTAACCAAGCGTCCACCTTCTTCGGTGGTGATGTCCAAGAACGACTGAACTTTGTTGAAATGCGCTTCTTCAACCATCGGCCCAATCGATACCGATTCGTCCATGGGGTTTCCGACTTTCCATGCTTTTAAACCATCAACCAGTTTGGTTAATAAGGCATCCTTAACCGACTCATGCACGATTAAGCGTGAACCACAGCTGCAGTTTTCACTCATGTTCCAAAAAGCCGAAGCCAAGATATGCGGTACAGCCGCATCCAGTTCTGCATCTTCAAACACAATTTGTGGGCTTTTGCCACCGCACTCTAGCACCACTTCTTTTAAGTTGCTTTGGGCTGAGTATTGTAAGAAATAACGACCCACTTCTGTCGAACCCGTGAACGAAACAATGTCCACATCCATGTGTCGACCCAAAGGCTCGCCCACTTTTTCACCCAAACCGCATACCAAACTTAAAGCCCCTTCTGGGATACCGGCTTCATACGCCAATTGCACCATTTTGTAAGCACTTAATGAGGTCAATTCAGCCGGTTTAACAATCACTGAATTACCGGCACTCAAAGCTGGCGCAACTTTCCAAGCAAACATTTGGGCAGGGAAATTCCATGGTAATACCGCGCCAACCACGCCAATGGCTTCGGTCACAATCAAACCCAAAGCATCGTTACCAGTTGGGGCTACTTTGCCAAAGATTTTATCGATGGCTTCTGCATACCAATAAAAAGTATCGATGG
>JASLBZ010000126.1 GCA_030146285.1 Neisseriaceae bacterium
CATCGCTTTCCAAAATCTCAGGCGTGGCGGGGTTGGTGTTTGGGTTGGCAGCCTGAATGACTTTGCGTTTTAAACCCGAACCGGCAGCAAAGTGATCGAGGTCGCTGGCGGTGGCAAAGGCCAACATGCCGGCTTTGACCGCTTCGTTGACCCGTTCGGATTCGATTAATTGGGTATAGCTTAAAACCTCCAATAGCTTGACGATGGGCTCGGACTCCAATTGCAGCACTTGGTGCATGGCAGCCTGAACGTCTACTGGCAAGCTGTCGATTAAAAGCTGTTTGTTCTGTGCCAATAAGGCTTCAAAGTGTTCGTATTCAATCGCCTTGGGGGCAGGCAGTTGGGTTAAGTCAATTTCATTGCTCATGACGACGCTTTCGTATAACGAGATTGGATAAACAAACCATCTAATTTAACCTCTTTGCCATTGACCAAGTATTTGCCTGTAATCGACAATTCAATTTGCCCAATCGTGGCATTGGTGATGCGCACATCGCTGACTTTGATGCGAGGCTCCCAACGCGCCAAAGCAATGGCCGTGGCGGCGTAAATATCAATAATGGTGTCTCGATTCATGGGGGCGTCGATGAGATTGAATAAATCACTGCCATATTCTCGGCGCATGATGCGACTGCCGATTGGTGTCATTAAAATGTCCACAATCGATTGTCGTAAGTGATCTAGGTCGTCAATAAACTGACCTGTTTGTGTGCTCATGCCTATCATGAGCGTTATTGTCTGTGATTTAAGCTGTTTTTAACTCGTGCAGATTGTCCAAATAACTAAACCACACCGCCCGACTCTCCACCACCTGGTGTCACTTGATCATGTTTGTGGTTATGGCCAATTTCTTTGCCTTTGTGAGATACACTGTCCCCTTGAAAATCAATGCTGCTGCCAAATGTTGCCTTGCCGCCGCCATTGGCACCTGCGTTGAGGGATTTGGCAATGGTGACATTGCCAGTGAATTCGGCTTTTGGGGTATCAAACGTGATGTTATTGGTAGCTTCAATTGAGGCTTGCTGACAAATAATTTGTACTGTGCCACTGCTTTTAGATGCGTCAATCTTTAGGCAGCTGGCTGCTTTGTCATACTCAACAATGGTGCCATCTTGGTAAACAGTTCGCCTGACATCACCTGAATCAGCGGGTGCGGGGTATTGGTCTTGAAATAAAAATCCAATAATCACGGCTTGGCTTAAATCACCACTGGGCGCAGCCAAAATACATTGCTCGCCAATGCTGGGTGCCCACCAATCTCTGTCATCGCCTGCACGCTGTGTACACCATTGAATCCAATCGGTCTTAAGGCCACCCAAAACCACTTTCACCACGCCTTGGCCTACTTCTGCAATCTGACCAACGGCAATCATGTTGGCAATCATGCGGTCGTATTCTGTGCTTGCGTAATCACTCATTTCACAGCCTTTTGGTATTGGTTTTCATGTCCGCTGCCAATTTCTGGGCTAAAATTGAAAACAGGCTCTTGGGGTGTTTCGCCAGCATTATCATCTGCCCAAATGCTTTTGCCCAAATTCACGGGTTGGTACCACTCGACTGTCCAAATGTCGTATTTGTCCATGGCTGGCTGAAAGTTATCGGGGTTGGCTGATACAACATAGGCAGGCCCAGTAATGAGTCTCTTGCCCTCTTGTTTGGGGTTCCAGCGGCGAAACTTAAGCCAAGTCATGAAAGCGGCTGCCAATACACGAACCGACAATTGCGAACGCTCGGTGCGAATGGCATTGACGATAAAGCTGGCTTCAAACTGTAAATTCACCGGCAATTGTTCGGTGCCTGGATCGTCTTCTGGGTCAACTTCAATGGACGTCATGGTCAATAAGCAAGCAGGCAGGGGCAAACTTTCTCGCTCTTGCGCGGCTTCTTGGTAAAACTGCACTGTTTTTAAATCGGGAAACTGCGCTTTAATGTCTTTTACAATCACGTCATGCAATAAAGCCAAATCCATTGCATCTGCCATACATTACCCTTTCCAGCCTAAGTCATATTTCACGCGGGCTTGTAAATCACGCCGAAAGTGTTGCCAAAAAATCTCTTCTGCATTCACAAAAATTTCATCTTCAATAAACACATCAGCCTGATCTTTAATCGGTAGCAATTGCTCAATAATGGGCAATCTGGCCGTGCCTTTGCGTTTGAAAATGGTGCGTTTGTTTTTAATGCGAGATTTGGCCACAAAAGCACCATCGAATTGATGCTCACCAAACTGTGCGCCGCCAGCTGTTTTTTGCGCGCGCCCTTTGAAACTGGAAACAGGCATGTCATTTAAGCCATACCACAAGGTGATGCCCACTTTGCCGCTTCTCATTTTGATGTCTTTCAAGCGCCGACGAAGCAAGCCGACTGTGCGTAACTGCAATTCATTTTTTAAGCCCTTGCTCGATTGCTTTCGCAACGTGGTAGCCGTTCTAACACAAGCGCGGTTTAAGGCTTGCTGAAACTGCCGCTCGCTGGCCCCAAGTTCATTGGCCACGGCATAAAAATCTTTGCCTTCAAAATCAAAATGCAGCATCTTGTTTGACCAATCGCAAAATGGCGGTGCCTGTGCCATCAAATTCAGGCGAAGCCAGAACATCATAGGTTTGCCCTGCCACGCTCACGGTATCTCCTCGCAATACACCGCTTAAGTCACTGGCTTTGGCACTTAGGCGTGGCTCACTGGAGTCGGCTTCGTATTCACCAATTTGCGCATTGTAATAAGGGGCATCGAAAATGGCGCGAATGCTTCTTGTCCAACCTTTTTCAGAAACAACAATGGCGGGTATCGCAAACCCGCCATCGCTGTCTAAGTCAAAAAAGTCGTCAAGGTTTTCCCAAGACGGCATCATGATTATGCGGTCGCTGCTTCGATGGCTTTTATCAGCTCATCTTTTTTGGCATTGCTTGGCAAGCTCAAACCCAAGCCACTGGCGACTTCTTGCAATTGCGAATTGGTCAAGGCGGACAAATCAATGTCATCATCTTGTGCTGTGTTGCCATCATTGGCCAATTCTGCTCGGCCACGACGCAATAAGTCTTCTGCCGCACGTTTGTCTAGCTCAATCAAGGTGCCAGATTTAACGATATTGCCCGCAATCACCACGGCGCTGGTAATCAGCAACGGGAATTTTTCTGAACTCATGTTTTATTCCATTTGTGAAAAAGCCGCCGCAGCGGCTTGGTTAATCCAATTAAACTTTCTTTTTACCGTAGCAAAATGACTCAACACGGCGCAAAGCAAAATCCACATCTTGGAACACCACCAGACGTGTGCCACCTGATTGGCTTAAGCTGTATGGGTCAACAGTCAAATCCAAGCCACCCCACAAAGCGGCAATCAAGTCGCTAAAATTACCAAAGAAAAAATCGCCATTTTGAATTTGGTTGGATACTTCTGCCATGTAGCCATTGACCGTGTTGCCTTGTTCCCAAACGGGTGCGCCATTGGTGCCTGAAAACTTCTGTGTGGTTTTCAGTGAGCCACGGGCGCGGGCATTCATGACATAAGCCATGCTAGAGACGTCTGCATTGTCGGCTGAAATTTCAGACTCCATTTGCACCAATTCTTCATAAGTTGGTGAATCGCCCAAGAACTCCACTGCATTGATGCCGGTATAGTTTTTAATGCCTGTGGGCTGATTGGATTGGCCATCACCATAATAGCCAGCAATGTCGATGGCCTGAGCAATCGCATTCACCAAGTCATTGCGAGCAATGTTTTCTGCGTCTGGCGTGGATTGCATCATCAATTTGCGAGAAATATCGGTATAGGCTGCAACGGTGCGAGGTGTTAAAGCAATTTGCCCTAAGGTTGGTGAACCTTCTTTGGCATTCTCATGTTCACCTAGCCAGTAAGCTTGTGAGCCTGCTACTTGGCGTGGAATTTCCACGTTACCCACCAAGCCGCCCATGGTTTGAGCCAAGCGCATAATCGTGGTTTTGTTGCGCAATAAATCAATAAAATTGCCGGTTAATAAATGCGTTGCCACAATGTTTGAACCCGAAGACGAGCCTGCTGGCACGTTGGCCGCACCGCCGGCATTAAAAGCACGATCCAAGACATCTTGTGGAATCAAAATACCGCGTGCTTCTTTGCCATATTGCTGTTCTGCTGCTCGGCTGCATTCCATTTCAAATGCGGCTGCTTCACGGTCTTTTTGTGATGCATTGGGCAATAAAGCGCGCACGGCACGGAACAAAGAAAAATCACGCACTTCGTTGTCGCTTAGGCCAATATTGGCGTCTTCGCTTTTGGGTTCACGCATCGGCTTGTTATTGCGCTCTGCCATTTTGTCTAGCAAAGCACGTTGAAATTCTTCGGGTGATTTGCCATTGCCAATAAAGTCCATGGACAAATCACGTTGATCGTATTGTTTGCCCAAGTCGGTGATTTGACGCACGCGCTCTTGTTCTTGTTTCACGCCAGTGGAATGCGCAGAACGCTCACCCTCACCCGCTTTTTCCAAAACTTCCAATACTTCAACGATGTTGCCATCTTCATCCACCATTGCACGAACCAAATTGCCTTTGGTGTCTCGTAACGTTTTGTTCATTTTCTGTGTACCTTTTTTGGTATTAAGATTATTTCTTTTATTTTCAGTGTTTTTGTCCGTGCCTTCCTCGTGCGATTTGTCCGATGAACGCCCCACGCCCACGGTCACATCGGCTGGCACACTGACCATGCTGATTTCGTATGGCTCCCAATCGGTAATCCGGTACACATCAAGGTCTTCACGCTGCTCTTCTAGCTTTAAGCCATGCACCCGATAGCCAACCGAGACATGCTTTACAATGCCATCGACAATGTCTTGAAACAGCTCATCGCCTTTTTCCTTGCGGCTAAAGCGCAAAACCGCACGGCCTTTTTTATCCGAATCAATGGTGGCGCTTTCCACCACACCGCGCTGATCATTCCAGTTGTGGTTCCAAAGCACGGCTGCTTTGTCTAGCAATCGTGCCATGCGCACCGAAGCAGGATTGTGATCCAAGATTTCAACACCAAACCAACGGCTCACTTCGGCTTCAGAACTGAATGCCAGTTGCACGGTGCGCTTTTCTTGATCAATCGCACCCACTTCTGCGGTCAAAGACAGGCCTCGATCATTCATTTCTTTGATTTTATTCACCAAGTCAATATTGGCTTGGCCATGACTGCGTGTTAGCACGTTGCGTTTATTCATTGGGTTTACCTTCTTTTTTGGTTTTGTCGGTGTCTGTTTCTGCCACTTTGGCACTGGTTTCTTTAATGGGTGCGCGACCTGCTGCCATGGACAACATCACCATGTCGGTGGCTTTGTTTTCTTCGATGCCCTCGGCCACCAAAGCATCAATCATGGCTCTGACGTCTTGGGCTGATTCCACCCAAACGCTTTGTGGGTCTCGACCAGATTCGCGGATAATTTGACCAGGTGAAGCCAGCATATTGTTTTTGGATTCAATGGCAGCCTGAACATCGGCTCTTGGGTCTATCCACTGCCAACGACGGGCTTGCCAAGACACATTTTGGTAGGCCTCCAGTTTGACTGCTGGCACGACTTTGCCACGCGAATGAATGCGGCCGGTTAATAAAGCAATCTTGAGCCAATCGGCAAAAATAGGTGCAATCAAGCTTTCAATCAGCCATTGTTGTAAATCTTTCCAATGGTCGCGCTCATCCAATGTGCCTTGGCGAATGCTGGAAAAGTTCACCCCTTCCAAATCCCCTGCCACGTTGTTGTAAAGCACACCCCAACCGGCAGCTGCACCTCGCAACATGCCTTTGGTGAAAACAGAAAATTCGCCTGTTGGGTAGTTTGGGCTCCACTCGGCAATGCGAGCTCCCATGGGCAATTCATGAAACGACAATGGCTCTGCATCAATTTCTACGGCTTCATCGCTGTCTGGCCCTGTGCCATCTTCGTATTGAATAAAGCCCATTTTTGAAGCCGATGCCCGTGCATTTTGTACGGCTGCGTCTTCATAGCTGGCCAAGTGATGCATGCGCTCTAAGCTGCTGCTTGTCCAGGGCAAGCCACGGCGTTGTCCGACAAGTTCTTCTAAAAAACCATGCACCACGTCTTTGGCCAATACCCGAATAAAGCCGCGACCTGAATAAACGTAATAGCCATCTTCTGTGTAATCATCGGATTGAAAGTGGTAGGCAATCGGTCTGCCATAGCGGTTAAACTCAATGCCTGCTCGTACGAAATGCCCACTTTGCAAGCGCTCAATGTCCAAATCGGGCGGCAATCGTTGTGGGTCTATCATTTGCAAAGCAAAGCCCCAGTCGCCAGCATCTTCGCCATAAATCTTGCGAATCAAAAATTCACCATCGCGAACCACGGTGTTCATGACCATGCGTTGGATTTTCCAAAAAGAATGTTTGGTGGTGACATCGCAGTTTTGTGCCTTGCCCCATTCTTTCCATGCTGCTTCCAAGCCATTATTGGCATCTTGGTCTAGTTTGTTGGTTCTGCCTTTGCGAATCTGTGCCTGCAAAACAATGCCATTGGCACCCACCACGTTTTGGCGAACCAAGCGCAGAAAGTTACGCACATAATCGTTGTTGGCCCATTGCTCACGCGAGCGCGCAACCAAAATGCGCTGTTGTTGGCGAATCAAGGCGTCAGGGGTAAATGGATGATTGACCCAGTTGTCGTGTTTTTTGACTTGGGCAGCCTTAAACATGCGCGAAGCTGCTTTGCTGGTGCTGAAGTGTTTGCGTTGGTGTCTTTTTTTGGGCGTGGTTTCGTTCATGAGAATCTCACAATCACTTGTCGACCAAAGCTTGATTTGCCTGATTTTTTGGCTCGTTCTTGTTTCACCAAATGGCGGTAATGGGCTTTGAGTTTGAGTAAATCGGCAATTGATGTGCGGTATAGCTCACGGTTATTGATGCGGTAGCGTTCTTGGTCTAGCGTGGCACGCTTGGCAATGACGGCTTCAATGGCTGACAAAGCCATTTCATTTGGGCTGCGACCATCAAATCCGGCTGGCAATGTTGCAAAATCTGCCAAGATTTCCACTTCGCCACGCTCAATTTCGATGGTTTCTGTGCCGTTATTCACGCGCAGCACATACCAATACTGACCGGCTGCCCAGTCTTTGGTGGTGGTGGCTGTTAGATTAAATTGGTGTTGGGATTGCTTGGCCGTGGCGGTAATGTCGATGGCTTGTGGGCCACGCAAAAGCAGTGTTAATTGCCAAATATCGGCTGGATAAGCATCAAGACCAACCACCGCTTGCCAAGACAGGCCTGCGGTGATTTGATTGGGTAATGTTTGGGGTGTATTGCAAGGCATGTATCACCATCAAATACCCCATCAATCCTGATGGGGATTGGGTTTTTAATGGTGACAGTGTCGGATTTTTAAGGCTTTTTATCCTCGTGCGGATTGTCCTTATTCTTGTTAGCATAAAAATTGAAAATTTTATCTTGCAGAACTTCAGTAACTGAATCTAACTCAGGGTAAACAAAATCTTTGGTAAGGCCGCATCTTTCTAATTCGGTTCTAATTTTTTCTGCATAGTTTTTATGTATGTTTACTTTTAAAACCCTGCCAGAAAATGGTGTGGTAACAACACTACTTGCCATTCCAACAGTATTTTCATTGTTAAAATCATCAGGATTAAATAAAGGATTTACTAATGATGGTGAGAACAAAAGAACACCTTGTTGATTTCTTAATCTTGGGTTTAAAGGCAATGGATTTATAATATATAAATCACGCGATAGCATATTCATATGTATTGGCTGTAATAGATTATTTAACAGTTCGTATCCTCGCCAATCACTTAAAAATGTTGATAGCAAATCTACTATTATTTCACTATTTTTTTTATTTAAAACTATTTTATCATATTGAATATCTAGACTATTAGCTTCTTTATATAAATCAGTTATTACTTGGATTCTGTACTCATGAAGTTTATTAAGAAGGCTATTAATATGAGTAAATGCACCACTATCTTTTATAAAAATATAATCATCATCTACTAAATCACGGTCAAATGACTGGACACAATCAAAGGCTTCTTCTAAATTCTTGAATGCAGATTCACCATCATATACAAGTTCGTTATTCAAAATTTTACTTAATTCATAATAATATTTAAGCATATTACTAGTAAATGTATTTAGCCATGATATAGAATCATCAAGCTTTTTTAAAAAAGAAACACTATCGTATTCACTTACATTGAGACTACCAGATAAAATATATACAGATGAGTATTCTGCTTTACTCTCTTCTAATGCGAAATATAACGCAATTAATGGGCTTTTACTCCAATCAATTAGCCGTGTGACAAGACCATAATGCTGTGCATAAACCAATTTATCCAAATCATTCAAATTGTAATTTAGCAGTAATTTAGTATCTTCAAAATAAAGGGGTAATTTTTTATTAAATTCATCCAATAAAGTTGTACTAATATCACCCTCTAATTTTTGACTAGGATTGTTGTCCTTTATTGGTTGATATTTTCTACAAAATGATGAGCTAATATTAAAAGTACTATTAGATTGTCCTCTAAAATAACACTGCACATTAGTAGGGCAGAATTTCTCAATAATATTTAGGAAGTCACCTAGACTTTTAATTTCTTGATTTGAAACCACCGTTAATATCCCTAAGATAAATTTATGCAGAATCATAGCATATTTACTTTATCCATTTGGATACTGACTTCCCAAGCCTTCTTTTAGGCGTATCTGCTTTGTTATGGGTGTCTTCTTTCAAGATTGGTTTTTGTTTGTTTTTCAACGCAGCTAAAATATTAGCGACATCGTGGTCAATCTCTTTTTTATCCGTTTTTTCATGTGGCTTTTCAGACTGCCTGTAAGGTTTGGCTTGCAGGGTATTCAAACCCAAGCGCTCTGCTGTTCTCCTAAAAGATGGCTGCATGATTTTCAGTGCGGCATATGCGTACACACGGCAATCCAGTGCTTCGTTTCTGGCTCTGTCTGGCTTGACCCATTCTCGAATCGGTTGTCCTTTGATGTAACGGGTGACCATTTTTTCTGCGGTGAGCTGTTGGAAGTATTCTTCGTCTCGAGCCAATGGAAATTCACAATAACCGGGTGCGCCACGTTGTTCGATGGCCAAGCGGCGCATGACCACCAATTTGGCTTCGTCTGTGCCCACCAAAAACAAGTCTACCTTGCGGGCGTTTTTGCCGGATTGTTTGCGCTGGGGTTTTTCAACGATGGCTCGCCCCCAACCGCCCACGCCTTTTATGGCAAAGATGCGGCGGTTTTTCTTGCTGCGCACATATTCATAAGCGGTTTGGGTGTAGCCTGTGGTGCCGCCTGTGTCCAAACAAGCTGCGCTGATGGCAAGCCTTGCGCCTGATTCGTGGGTAAACAATTCGTTTAAAACATCGTCCAGGTCGTCCCACACGTCACCTTGCAATGGGTCGCCCCACAAAACACGGTAATCTACCGACCATGAGCGTTCTGCCTCTCCCCAAGCGACAATTTCAATTTCTAGCCTGTCCATTTGCATGTCGATGCCGGCGGTTAAGTACACGCCGCCCATGGGCACTTGTGCTGGATATTCGGTACAGCGTTCATGCAATACATGGGCATTGGCTTGGTCGCCGGCTTCTTCAAATGGCTCTCCCAATGACACGTTCACAAAGACTTGTATGTCTTCGCTGGCAATCTTGTCTAAGTAGGATTGCACGATGTCTTGCATGCGGCGAAAGGTGGATAGCATTTCTGGTGCATGAAAACTGGCGTGGCCTTTAAAGGGTTTATTGGCGCGCCAACCACCGCCATTTTTTTCGGCATTGCGAATGGCGGCAATGCGTTCGCCATCGTACCAAATCACTCCGCACGATTCGCACGCATAGCCGGCTGTGTCGGTTTGGTGTTCGCTCTCTAAGTCCAGTTCATAATCTTTAACGCTGCTTGATTTTCTGCCATTCCAAACCACATTTCCCCAGTGCAATGGTTGTGCTTCGCTGCAGTGTGGACATGGCACATAAAACCGCCGCTGATCACCTTCGTTAAAGCTTTTTTCGATATTGGAAAAGCCTTGCAGTGTTGGTGTGCTGGCTTCGGTTCGGAGTCTTTGGTCGCCAAAGGTGGCTGAACGCTGTGTTAGCAATTCCAAAGGCGAGCCTTCGGCTGTGGTTTCGCAGTTGTCAATTTCATCGGCGTGGGTAATGGGTGCGGAACGAGAACGCAAGGTTCGGGTTGATCCTGCCCAGGCAAACATCAAGAAGCCACCCACATAAGAAATAATGCGGCTGTTGTTGACGCCATCTCGCCCTCTTGGCTTGGCCATAACTTTGGCTATTTTGGGGTTGGCTTGCAACATGGGTTTGAGTTTGGTTTCTTGAAAGGTTTGCACGTCACCTTGGCTTGGCATCATGAAGATTTGTGAGCGAGGTTCGTGGGCAATAAAATAGGCTGAAATGCATTGTTGAATGGTGGTTTTGCCCAATTGTGCGCCGGTCATGTACGACACTCGGCGAATGCCTGGTTCTTTGATGACGTCAATCATGCCCCGCTGATACGGGGCGGTATTGAATCGAATGGGGCCTGGCACTGCGTTGCCCAAGCCTATTTCAATTTCTTTTTCTGCCCAAATAGATGGCAGCATGTCTGGCGGTGGAACAATGTTGTTAAGCGCTCGGTACATGGCCATTTGCACATCAGGCAAGTTAGAGTAATGTTCTGCACTAATCTTGGCCACTGCCACCATTCACTTTCATTAAAATTGATTGGCACAAGGTCAATCGTCTAAATCGTCCTCTTCGGATAAATTGGTTGCGGCTGTTTGCTCCAAAGCACCCACCAGTTCTTCACGCAGCTTGGCTTTAAAAACCACGCCATCGGTTTCACCCAATAACGCTAACTCTGCTCGCTGCACCACGTTGAGTATGTTTTGTCGCAAGGCGCTAAATGCCATTGCCCATGTTTTTTCAAATTCAAAAATGGGCGCTAGCTCGCCTTTTTTCAGCAATAATTCCAATTCAACCAGTTCGGTTTCGGCTTGGGCTTTGCGTTTTTTAAGCTCATCTTCTGAGGCATCAATGCCGCCTGTGGCATCTTCAACGGCTTTTTCCTTTTGCCACTGAGCAACGGCTGCAGTATCAAATTCCCAAGCTTTGCCCAAGCCCCCTTTTTTTACGTTCGGACAGCCTTGCCTTACCCAACTGTCAATCGTTGGCAAAGACACGCCAAACACGTCTGCTAAGCCTTGGCGGGTAACTGACTGCCCTTTTATTTTACTGGTCATGACTCAATCCAACATAAACATAAAGTGCCATTTCCAAGCGCACGCAGATATCACTTTTCGCGGTGCTAATGCCCCCTCATGGCCCGCCCCCGAGGAAGTACCTTTTTTTCTCGCAGTTTGCCATGCGATTTCAAGCACTTAGTCATTGCCTTTGTTCTTTTGATTGTCTGTTTGCTCTTTGATTGTCTTACTGAGAGCTGCATGGCGAGTGGCACACTGGTAGTACATGCCTGCCACCTCAACATGGTTGGCCAACAACGCAGGCAATGTACCGCTTGCTGGCTGTGGTAACTCAGGGCACGGCATCATCAACTGACTTGGGATAATGATTGTCTGCTGTACTGGTAGCGGCAAGGTTGGCATCACGCCAGATTTGCAGCCCATCAGCATCAATGACACACTGATTGTCAACGCTTTGAGTCTGAGCATAATCATGCACTCGCTTTGCTAATGATTGGTATTTGTTTGATAAAGCAGCCTCAGCCTTGGCATGTAGAAGGGTGGCACTGTTTGCCAAATCCAAATTAGTTCGGAATAATTCGGCTTGTGCCTCAAGGGTTTGAATGTGCTTTTGCTTGATGGCATTTAACTCTTGTTCATATTGAGCCGATACCCGAGCAGATGCATGCTGATTGCCCAACTGATACGACCATGCCAATGCGCCACCAACAGCAATAACAGCTAGACCATATGGCCATAGCTGCTTGGCTACTGATACCGCACTACCGAGCAGCATCAACCAACACCTCAGCCACCGCTTTGGCAACCAGCCACTTAACGTCATACCACTTGGCCAATTCTGCATCATTTGAAATAAAGAACATTTCCAAGACAATGCCACCATTGCGAACATAACCCAATCGACTGTGCTGGCCTGAGTCTTCAGGCTTCCAACCTTTGTCACCACGCAGTGAAATACCCATCACCGAAGCGATGGCAGCACAAAGCTTTTGGCTCATTGCCTTGTCTTTGGACTGTGATAATGCCTCAACACCTTTGGCAGCCTTATTGCTCGCAGCATTGCAATGAAACTCAACAGCCACTTTGCTGCCTTTGATTAATGAAATAGCAGCTGACAATGGCAAATTGCCCTTGCCCTCACCATCGACTTTGTAAGCAACACCAGCGGCCTTAAGATAAGAAACAACCATATTGCGCATATCAGCAGCAATATCCGCCTCACGCGCTTTGCCATTCACAGCGCCAGGATCAACATTAGAATGTCCCGCAGTAACCGTAATCACAATTTCATTCCTTTAAAATGCGTTCACAAGCACAGCGATACTGCTTCATGAAGATAGGCCAAACATAGCGCAAAGCCATGTGACGCAAACCCATCAAAGCCATCGCTGCGTTTAACAATACTTCTGGCAGACGCTTTTGGCTCTCATAACCCTCTTGTGGGCCAAAGATAACGCCAAGCGCCGAGAGCGCACCAAGAATGAAAAACGTTTTACCCAACAAACCATCACGAACACTCGGGCAAAGAACACACCACGTACACCACACAAAAATGATTGCGCAAGAAAGCATATTCAACCAATACATATCAGTCACCTCCAAGACGTTTACGAATCAACGCCCAAAGCTCACCGCTACGAATGGTACGCAAAGCTGCCTGAATCAAAGAGCCACCAAAAGCACCCAACAAAAAGCCAATGCCACCAGCGGTTTCAGGCTTCATTTCCCAGTACTGCACCACCAAAGCGGTTAAGTAATGAGCAATCAACACCCCACTGATGACGAAAGTGAAAAAATCCACTCTCGTTACCAATTCATCTTTGTGAAAACGTGCAGAAATAACCGCACCAAACAAACCTGCGATTGCCAATTTGAAATTCAAGAAGAAGTCACTCAAGTAATCCATGGGTGCTTGCCATTAGCCATATTGTTAATACCAACATTATGGTCAAAACACCCAAGGATTAACTCGTGCGATATGTCCGAGTTGTATTACTTAACAAAAATACCAATCAAAGGCGCAAG
>JASLBZ010000135.1 GCA_030146285.1 Neisseriaceae bacterium
AAGTCAAAGCACAGTTAAATGCAGCGCAAGCTGCCAAGCTTCGAGCCAGTAGTGCGGTTAACCGTGCCGAAGCAGAAACCCAAGCTCGTCATGAAATGCAGCGTTTGGCAAACATTGAATTAAATAGTGCTCAAGTTTTGCAAAAAGATGCTTTGGTTTCACCTATCGAAGTGCAAAAACGCCAAACGGCCAGCTCAGGGCAACAAGCTGGTGTTTCTGCTGCCAAAGCTGCTACGCATGAAGCCAAAGCCGCAGTACAAGAAGCCACAGCCATGATTGAGCGCATTGAGGCCATTAGCAATGATTTGAATATCAGAGCACCCAAAGCCGGCCGAGTGGAATACAAAATTGCCGAAGTGGGCAATGTGGTTCCTGCCGGTGGCAAAATTGTCACTTTGCTGGACCCTGAAGATGTTTATATGACGGTTTTCTTGCCCACAAGAACCATTGGGCAGTTAAAATTGGGCAGTGAGGCGCGCATTGTATTGGATGGTGTCGATGCGGTTTTTCCTGCCAAAGTTAATTTTATCTCTTCTGAAGCCCAGTTCACACCCAAATACGTTCAAACCGAAGATGAGCGCGATAAATTAATGTACCGCGTGAAATTGGTTGTGCCTGTGGATGTGGCTAAACAATACCAAGACTTATTCAAAGGTGGTTTAACGGGAGATGGTTATGTTTTGCTACAAGCACAACAATGGCCAGCATCACTGACAGTTCAGTTACCAAAGGGTAAGTAACATGGCGCATCAGCAAGTGAATGGTGAGCTGAGCACATTCAGTGTGGACTTAAAGCATGTCACTCACCGTTATCAAAAGAAAATCGCCATTAATGACGTTTCATTACAGCTTAAAACAGGGACAAGCATCGGCCTTATTGGTCCCGATGGGGTAGGGAAATCCACATTATTGGCACTGATTGCTGGGGTCAAAGTGATTCAAGACGGGCAAGTTGTCGTTTTGAACGAAGACATGCGCTTAAAATCCTCACGCCAATTGAACTCACGCAAAATCGCTTTTATGCCCCAAGGTTTGGGTAAGAATCTGTATCCGACATTGTCGGTGTATGAAAACATTGATTTTTTTGCTCGACTTTTTGGTTTGGATGCGCAAGAGCGCGCCACGCGCATTGAGCGATTGCTAGAAGCCACTGGTTTGGCGCCGTTTCCGGATAGACCTGCGGGTAAATTATCGGGCGGCATGAAACAAAAACTCAGCTTGTGCTGCGCATTGGTTTATGACCCAGAATTGCTGATTTTAGATGAACCTACTACAGGGGTCGATCCTTTGTCTCGCAGTCAGTTTTGGGATTTGGTTGAATCCTTGCGCCAAGAGCGACCAGACATGACGGTTGTGGTTTCGACGGCGTATATTGATGAAGCACAGAATTTTGAGTATTTGCTGGCCATGGATGATGGAAAGTTGTTGGCTCATGATTTAACGAAGAATGTGCTGAAAGATACCCATAGCCAAAGCTTAGAAGAAGCTTATATGAAGCTATTGCCAGTAGACAAGCGTGGCAATATGGATGGGCTGAACATTCCCCCTTTTGTGCCAGAACCGAATCAGCCTTATGCCATTACAGCACACAATCTGACCAAAAAATTTGGTAATTTTACTGCGGTTGATAATGTCAATTTTGAGATTGAAAAAGGCGAAATATTTGGTTTTCTGGGCTCTAATGGTTGTGGGAAAAGCACCACCATGAAGATGCTGACCGGGTTGCTGGATGCCAGTAGTGGTAGTGCCAAGCTATTGGGACAAGTCATTGACCCCAAAGACATGCAAACACGCATGCGAGTGGGCTATATGTCGCAATCTTTTTCTTTGTATGAAGAATTAAGCGTGTATCAAAATTTGGTTTTACATGCCAAATTGTATCAAATTCCTGCCAGTGAACAAGCCAACTTGATCAAAACAGCTTTGCATGATTTTGATTTAAGTGATGTGGCACAGCAGATGCCATCGAGCTTGTCACTTGGTATGCGCCAGCGACTGCAATTGGCAGCAGCATGTTTGCATGGTCCTGAAGTTTTGATTCTGGATGAACCCACTTCGGGTGTTGACCCAGCCGCGCGTGATATGTTTTGGGCACATTTGATTGATTTGTCTCGCCAAAAACGGGTGACCATTTTTGTTTCGACGCACTTCATGAACGAAGCTGAGCGTTGTGATCGCATTTCTTTTATGCATCGTGGCCGGGTTTTGGCTGTTGGCACGCCTGATGCTTTGCAAGAAAACAAACATGCCAAGACTTTAGAAGCAGCGTTTATTGCCTATTTGCAAGAAGAAATAGCACGTGAACCTGACCAAATTCCAAAGCCCAATGCCAAAGCGATTCGCCAAGAAAGCGAAGCTGAACTGAGGTTTGAACGCTCAAGCCTATTTTCGTGGTTCAAAATGGTGGCATCCTTTAGTGCACGTGAAGCCAAGGAATTGATGCGGGACAAAATTCGGTTGGCGTTTGCCATTATTGGGCCGATTATTTTATTGATTATGGCTGCATTGAATGTTTCGTTTGATGTAAGTGATGTGAAATTCACTTATCTAGATCGTGATCAATCGGTTTTAAGCCGTCAGTTTATCGAGGAGTTTTCCGGCTCACGTTATTTTCAAGCCATGCCTGAATTAACCAGTGAGACGCAAATTAATCCATCACTACAAGCTTCTACTGTGAAGTTGGTGATTGAGATTCCACCGAATTTTGGTGCTGATTTATTGGGCAATAGGCAGCCTGAAGTGGCATTTTACATCGATGGTGCTCAACCGTTTACAGCCGAAAACGTTCGTGGTTTTGTGACGGGTATTATGTTGCAATATACCCAAAACTTGGTAAAAAAATCAGGTTTACCTGTCGCCAGTTCAGGCTTGCCTGCCTCTTTAGAGCCACGCTTTGTTTACAATCAATCGTTCAAAAGCATTTATGCCATTACCCCTGGCGTGTTGATGTTGGCATTGATTTTAATCCCGACGATGCTAACGGCTTTGGGCGTGGTTCGAGAAAAAGAAATTGGTTCGATTATTAATTTGTACGCATCCCCAGCATCCAGTGCGCAATACCTGATTGGCAAACAAATTCCGTATATTGTCTTGGGTTTTGTTAGTTATTTAAGTTTGGTATTTTTGTGCGTGTTTTTATTGCAAGTACCCATCAAAGGCTCATTTTGGGCAATGAGCTTGGGGGCTTTGCTATTCATTATGTGTGCAACGGGTTTGGGTTTGTTGATCTCGACTTTGGTTAAATCTCAAGTAGCGGCCTTGTTTGGTTCTGCCATTATTTGTTTGATTCCATCCATTAATTTCTCAGGTTTGTTGTACCCAGTATCAACGTTAACGGGCTCGGGCTTGATTGTGGGACTGGGTTTTCCATCGTCATGGTTTCAATTAATCAGTTTGGGTGCTTTTACCAAAGCCTTAAGTTTTGGCAGTTTTATCAATATGTATATGGCACTATCTGCTTTTGCGTTGGCTTATTTATTGCTCGCTTGTGTGCTATTGAAAAAACAGGAGTCATAAGTGAAACGTTGGCTTAAAAACATATCTTATTTATCTGGCAAAGAGCTGCGCAGTTTATTGACCGATGTCACGCTTTTGCTCACGATTGCTTTTGCATTTTCGGTTGCGGTAATCAGTGTGGCCAAAGGGGTTAAGGCGGAAGTTTCCAATGCATCGGTTGCGGTTGTGGACTTTGATCACTCCAGTTTGTCGTATCAAATTCGAGACGCGGTATTGCCACCTTATTTTCAAGCGCCTGAAGTGATTGATAACCAGCAAATCAGTGAGGTCTTGGACACAGGAAAATACATCTTTGTCTTGAATATTCCCAATAATTTTGAAAAAGATGTTCTGGCAGGTCGCAGCCCCAAAATACAGCTCTTGGTGGATGCTACTGCCATGACCCAAGCTGGTGTTGGGGTGGTTGATTTACAGCAGATTTTTACCCAAGAGATTTTGCAGTTTTTAAATATCCATCAAATTGAAAAATACATGCCAGTGCAAACCAGCGTGCGGGTATTTTTTAATCCGAATGGGCAATCGGCTTGGTTTACTGCCATGATGCAAATTGTGATTAACGTGACTATTTTATCGATTATTTTGGTGGGCGCTGCGGTGATTCGTGAGCGTGAACATGGCACCATTGAGCACTTGTTGGTGATGCCCGTTCGTGCCAGTGAAATTGCCTTGGCCAAAATTCTGACCAATGGTGGGGTGATCTTGGTTGCCGCTTTACTGTCCATGTGGTTGATTGTACATGGGGTGCTTAATGTGCCGATTCATGGTTCTGTGCTGTTGTACGCTATTGGGACGGCGATTTATCTTTTCTCTGTGACTTCTTTGGGCATGTACATTGCCACGATGGCGCCGACCATGCCGCAGTTTGGCTTATTATCAGCACCGGTTGCGGTGGTTTTGTATTTACTTTCTGGTGCGGCAACACCGGTTGAAAGCATGCCTGTGGCCATGCAGTATATTTCACAAATATTGCCCACCAGACAATATGTCGCCATGACACAGAATATTTTGTATCGCGGTGCTGGATTTCAAATCGTGTGGCCAGAGTTTGCCATCATGAGTGTGATGGGCATGTTTTTCTTATGGGCTGCATTGGGGCGCTTTCGCTCCATGCTGGACAAACAAGGTTAAGTGGGTAGGCAAAACAATGAAAAAACAACAAAAAAAATGGTTGGTTGGTTTAATTAGCTTAGGGCTAGCTGCTTGTAGCAGCACTGATATTAAGGTGCAATCACAAGTAGCATTGCCCACATCTTACGAGCAAGCGCAATGGGCAGCTGCCAATGAGGTGGACTTAAGCCAGTGGTGGAAAAGTTGGCAAGATCCTGTGCTAAGCCAACTGATAGAACAAGGGCTCGAGCAAAACTTTGCTTTACAGGCTGCTAAGTTGCGCTACGAAGCCGCCAGTCATATGGCGGATCTAGCCAGACGTGACTTGTTGCCGCTAGTGGGAGCTGGTGGCAATGTTGGTTACCATGACATGAAGCTGGACAGTCCATTGAGTGACTCTAGCGCTGCCATATTGGGCGCGGTATTGCAAAGCAATGTGGGTCAGAATATCGATGTGGAAGGCAAGCATTACGCTTATGGCGTGAGTGCATCTTGGCAACCAGATGTATTTGGTGGAAAACGCAGCGATGCGGATGCAGCCCAAGCCAGTGCCTTGGGTGTGCAAGAAGCCATTTATGGTGCACAAATGCTGGTTAGCTCAGCCATCGCTGAGAATTATTTGTCCTTTAGAAGTGCACAGCAGCGCTTGGTGGTTTTGGACAATAGCATTGCGACAATGGCCCAATTAAAGCGTTATGTAGAAGGTCGCTTTAAGGCAGGACAAGCGACCCGTTTTGAAGTGGATGACGTGGGCACACAACTGGCAGCCTTAAAAGCCAAGAGAGCGCCATTATTGGCTTTGATGAATTCACATGAAAAACAAATTGCGGTATTGGTGGCTCAAGATCCGGTGGGCTATCAGTTACCCAATACCCATCATAAAACTGCCATGATTCAAGCACCCATACCATCGGGTCAAATGCCCAGTGACTTATTGCTTAAACGACCAGATTTGAGAGCGCATGAGCATACCATTACAGCTTTATCCGCACAGCTAGCCAGTGCCAAAGCAGATTTATTACCACGCTTTTACATGAATTTTAATGCGCTTGATGGCCAAATTGGTATAGGCAGCGGTAGCAGTGTTTCGGCTTATGGCAGTATCGCCAGCTTAGGCGTGCACATGCCCATTTTCACTGCAGGTCGCATTAAGGCCAATATTGCAGCTTCCAATGCCAGACTCAATGCAGCGGCCGCCAGTTTTGACGATGCAATATTAAAAGCTTTGGCAGAAGTACAAATTGCGTACACGGCACAATACCAATTGAATCAAAGTGCGCAACAATGGCAAAGTGCTTATCAAGCCGCAACGCGACAAGCGAATCAAGCCAATAAATTGTACCAACATGGTGAGAAATTATTGAGTGATGTTTTGCTTGCAAGGCTCAATGCGCTGTCCTACCAAGATCAGTATTTGCAAACCCAACTCATGAGCAATAAAGCGGCTGTGGGTGTATACCAAGCTTTGGGCGGTGGGTGGAAAAACGACTCAGAAAAACAATAAAATACTGCTCACCAATGTGCGGCTACATGAATAAAAAACACCCATGAGGGTGTTTTTTTATGGGCGTTGTGATTTAAGCCGCCGATAAATTCAGCTTAACATAAACAAAATTGAGAATGCATTGACAGTTAAACATCCTACCTTTTACAATGCAGCCTTAAACATCCTACCTTTATTGATCATGAAATGAAATCCAAAAATAATTTAACCCATACCGTTGCCAATACCATGGAAGAATGGATAGCCTCAGGCAAATGGGGTATGAATGAAAGAATTCCCACCGAAACAGAGCTTATTGCTTTATTCAATGTCAGCCGCAATACTTTGCGTGAAGCCATTCGAGGCTTGGCTCAGGCTGGTTTGTTGGAAATAAAACAAGGCAATGGGACATTCGTTCGTGCTCAAAGCCGTTTGCAAACGGCATTATGGCAAGCCAGCACTGAGTCGCCGTTGCAAGACACCATTGCGGTGCGTTTGGCTTTAGAAAGCTTGGCAGCAAAATTGGCAGCAAAACACCGAACCGAAGCACAAATGCAGCACATTCGTGATTGCTTTTTGGCTTCGCAACAAGCCGAAAATCAAGATGCATTTTTAATGGCGGACTTGGATTTTCATTTGAGTATTGTGGCTGCATCACAAAACACACTATTGATTCAGATATATCAGCAAATTGTAACGGCTGTGGAAGCCAATATTTCGGCACAATTAACAAAAAATGAATGCCCTTTAGCACATATGCACCAAGAGCTTTTTAATGCGATTGTTGCCCAAAACGAAAATGCTGCCGAAGCCGCAGTGATCAGCAGTATGCAAAGATTAAAGGATGCAATGCAATGACGTTATTCTCCAGTAAAAACCGCCAATTAAGTTTGTTTATTGGCATTATTGCCGTGGCGATTTGTTTACGAGCACCGATTACAGCGGTCGGGCCACTTCTGCCATCGATTCAAGAATCATTGGGTCTCAGCAATGCTGCCGCTGGCATGGTCACCACGGTGCCTTTATTGGCATTTGGTTTTTTCTCCATTTTTGCCCCATTTTTGGCAAAAAAATACGGCGCTGAAAACACCATTTTGGCAGCTGTTATCTTGCTTTTAATTGGTGTCTTTACCCGCTCTTTGGGTGCGGTATCGTTTTTGTATATTGGTACAATTATTTTAAGCTTGGGCATTGCGATTGGTAATGTGTTGCTACCTGGTTTGGTCAAACAATACTTTGCCTTGCGAGTTGGTTTGGTTACCGCAATGTATTCGCTGTCAATGAATATTGTCGCAGCAACAGCATCTGCTGTTAGTGTGCCTATTGCCGATTATATTCAATGGCAAGGAGCACTGATGGTGGCATTGGTCTTGGTTGTGATTGCACTGTTTGCTTGGTTGCCACAAATGGCGTATCGCGAAGAAAAAGCCAAAGTATTACCAACATCCCATCAAAAAAGCAGCCTGAAATTATGGACCAATAAATTGGCTTGGCAGGTGACATTTTATATGGGTTTGCAATCCTTAATTTTCTATACATTATTAAGCTGGCTACCGCACATCATGGCTGAACGGGGTATCAGTGCAGCGCAAGCGGGCAATATGTTGGGTTTATTGCAAATGGCTTTATTGCCAGTGGCTTTTGTAGTGCCGATTGTGGCAGGGAAATTAAAAAACCAACAGGCCTTGTGTGTGATTGGTGGCATATTGATATTGTCATCTTTGTTTCTATTGATTAATGGCAATCCAGAATATTACGCAATGGCAGTGATGAGCATGGGCGCAGGCTTGGGCTTTGCATTCAGTTTAAGCATGGTATTCTTTGGCTTGCGCACTGACAATATGGACGAAGCAGCCGCACTATCGGGTATGGCACAAGCTTTAGGTTATTTAATGGCAGCAGCAGGGCCCATTGTCTTTGGTTGGTTGCATGACGTTGCAGGCTCATGGATATGGTCTTTGTGGATGTTGGTTTTGGTGGCAATCATCAACACAATAGCAGGGTTTTTATCGGGTAGAAATACCAAACTTATAGTCAAAACAAATACATAATATATAACGTAATAAAAACATAGCCAATACTGTTTGTCATGGTATTGGCTATATTCGTCTTCGATTCAGAGCAGTATCACACTATTTCCCATTGACATCTCACAGCAAAGATATCAGCCATAGGATGGCTATTTTTATCTTTTTCCAATATGGATTCATTGTATTGGATGGTATTTGCATTATTCTTATCATGAACATGGTTTTTTTTGAATGAGTATCAATAAGGTAGTATTGATTACCAATTCAAGAGTATGTCATTCATTTCCCTTAAGCCAGTTACCTCAGATTAAGATGGTTATCTTAAATCAATAAAACGCTTGTATTACTGAAGATTCATTATTTTATCAGTATTATTCTGATGCTGATTTTCAATCAAGTACAGCCTTAACATAATCTTTTTTAAAATATTCCCTAATACAAATAAATAATTAAAAAGATATTTAATGCAAATAGTAATGATTTGCATTATGATCCTTGGTTTGTATGTATTCATATTACATAGTTAAAGATGATAAATGATTTATAAAGGGATAAAATCATGTCACACACAGGTAAATATCGGTTGCATCCATTGGCTTTTGCCATCGCATGTTTGTTTATTAGTCAGATTGGTTTGGCGCAAGAGATAACAGAGGAAGAAAAAACAAAGGTTGAACAAGAAAATATTCAAACCATGAAATTAGGCGACATCCGTGTAGATGGACAATTAGAGAATGTGCGCGATGCCGCAGGGCATGAACGTGTTTATAGTAAAAATATTTCTTCTGTTTATCGAGGCAAAGATGAAGTGGAGCGCTTTAAAGGCGCAGCACCTGCCGATGTATTTAAAGGCATGGTCGGTGTGAACAGCGGGGATGCCAGAAACAGCGGAGCATTAGATCCCAATGTTCGTGGTGTGCAAGGTCAAGGACGAGTGCCTTTGACCATTGATGGTACCGAGCAAGCCATTACCGTGCATAGAGGTT
>JASLBZ010000136.1 GCA_030146285.1 Neisseriaceae bacterium
TAAAGGATGCTTGCAATTTATTGGAAGACTGTTTAACACTTTTTGTCAGCGTCATCATCAATTGTTCTGATGCCGCATCTGAATGGGGTGAACCATTTTATCCTTATGTTAAGGATTAGCACTTATTTTCTGATCAATGTAAATAAAACCATACTTAGAATGTTGATTTGCAATTGTCGATGTAAAAAAAGCCATGTTTTCACATGGCTTTTTTTATTCAATCATTTGAATCTAAGATTAAACGATTTCAGCTTTGGTGATCACAACGTTTTCAGTAGGAACATCTTGATGACCTGCTTTGTTGCCTGTTTTCACGCCTTTAATGGCATCAACAACGTCTTGACCTTCAACCACTTTACCAAATACGCAATAGCCAAAGCCGTTTGCATCAGCAGAACGGAAGTTCAAGAAATCGTTGTCAGTTGCATTGATGAAGAACTGGCTGCTAGCTGAATGAGGTTGGTTAGTACGTGCCATTGCGATGGTGTACTTGTCATTTTTCAAACCGTTAGCTGCTTCGTTTTCGATAGGAGCATGGCCATCTTTTTGTTTCATGTTTTGGTCAAAACCACCGCCTTGAACCATGAAGCCATCAATCACACGGTGAAAAATCGTGTCATCGTAGAAACCTTCTTTAACATAAGTTTCAAAGTTAGCAGCTGTTTTAGGTGCTTTTTCGTGGTCTAGTTCAATAGCAATAGTACCGAAGTTTGTGTGTAATTTAATCATGTCGATTCCTTTTGAAAATCAGTTTTGGATGGTAATTTTTTTAATCACAATAGGGGTTACAGGAACATCTGAGTAAGCACCCACGCTTTTTGTTTTGCTTTTTTGAATCTTCTTTACCACGTCCATGCCAGAAATCACTTCACCAAACACAGCATAACCTGCACCTTGTGCAGTATTGTTGCGGTAATTCAACATGTCATTGTTATTGACGTTGATGAAAAATTGGCTGGTGGCGGAGTTCGGTTGCATGGTGCGTGCCATGGCAATGGTGCCTATTTTGTTTTTCAAGCCATTATTGGCTTCGTTGTCGATTGCTTTGTTGGTGGCTTTTGCCGTCATGTCAGGCAAAAATCCACCACCTTGAACCATAAACCCATCGATGACACGATGAAACACGGTGCCATTGTAAAAGCCTTTGTTGGCATATTGAATAAAGTTGCGCACTGTTTTGGGTGCGGCTTCATCATTTAGGCGCAATTGGATATCACCAGCACTGGTTTGGATGGTGGCTAAGGTTTGGGCATGCAGAGAAAAAGACAAGCCTAAGCCCAAAAAAATCGGTAACAAGGTTTTCATTGGTTTCATGTTGGTTCTTTCTTTGGTTTGATTACTCAGGTGTTTTTTCATACCGAGGCAAATCTGGCGTATCCAGTGTCCAAGGGCATTCATCGCTGAGCCAAATGTGTTGTTTTGGGCGGATATTGGGATCTTGCTCTAAAGTCACCAAGCGCAAAGCAATAAATGGCATGGCTTCTTTATTGGTAAACAGCGATGTTCCACATTGTGAGCAAAAACAGCGTGTTTTGCCTGGGCTAGATTCATAAGCCGACAGTAAGTTTTCACCGCTTAAAAAGCGAAAATGTTCTTTTTTAACCTTGGCAGCAGCCACATAAGGAGCACCCTGAGCAAGTTGGCATGTTCGGCAATGGCAAAATTGTGCATCACCGATTTCATCGACTTCGTAGCGAATACTGCCACATAAGCAATTGCCTTTCATCTGCGCGCTCCTTAATATTTTTATCAAATTAAGCTGTTTTGTGTTTGTTGCTGGCGTAGTTAACTTCTTCGGCGCTGCCTAAAACCACGGCAACACGTTGGTGCAAGCCTTCAGGGGCAAGATCCAGAATGTTTTCATGTGCATTGGTTGCCATGCCGCCAGACTGTTCGATAATCAAGCTCAAAGGGTTCGCTTCATACATCAAGCGCAATTTACCTGCTTTGCTTGGGTCGCGCTTGTCTTTCGGGTAAGTGAATAAACCACCACGCATTAAAATGCGGTGAATTTCAGCAACCATAGAAGCCACCCAGCGCATATTGTAGTCTTTACCGCGTACGCCTTCTTTGCCTTCTAAAAGCTCAGCGATATAGCTTTGCATGGGTTCTTCCCAGTGGCGTTGGTTTGACATGTTAATGGCAAATTCTTTGGTTGTATGTGGCACAACAGGTTGAACTTGGGTCAAAATAAATTGTTTTTGATTGTTCAGCGTAAAGACAAAAACACCATGTTTCAAGCACAAAACCATTTGGGTTTGTGGGCCATACAAAACATAACCACTGGCAACTTGATCGCGGCCTTTTTGTAAGAACGACTCTGTGGTTAATGCGCCTGCTGGTTTTGCCAAAATCGAGAAAATGGTGCCTACAGAAATGTTGACATTGATGTTTGAAGAGCCATCTAATGGATCAAACAACACCAAATATTGGCCATTTTCATTGGCAGATACAAAAGAGTCTTCCTCTTCTGATGCCAAACCACCCACATGAGGATTATTGCGAAGGTTCTCAATCATGATGTCGTTGGCAATCACATCCAATTTTTGCTGGTCTTCACCTTGAATATTGCCTGTGCCTGCTGCACCAATAATCCCAGCCAATGCACCTTCGCGAACCTTGTCGCTGATATCAAGACAAGCGTTGACAACGCTTTGTACCACATCGCCCAATGCAGTTGGTAATTTGGCTTCTTGCAAATGCAAAGGTAAAAAATCAGTAAAATTTTGATGTAACATCAGAAGTAAATCCTTGTATCGGTATCAATTCGTGTTCTTAACGAATTTTGTAGTTCATCTGGTAATGTGCTTGGTTGTCTTGTGCCAAAGTCTCGCACAAAACAGGCATTAATTCTTCTAAAGTTTTGGCTAAGGTATAAGGTGGATTGATAATCCACATACCACTGCCATGCATCCCAAAGCCATCATCTCTTGCGCCTTGGACATGCAATTGCACCGACAAATAATTATCAGGGCACAGTTTTTTCATTAAATCAGGAAAGGTTCTGCTTTCTTCACGAGACAGTACAGGGTACCAAACCATATAACAGCCTTCAGCAAAGCGTTTTAAAGCATCCTGTAAGGTTTTGTAAACTTGTTGGTAATCTGTTTTGACTTCATAAGGCGGGTCGATGAGCACAACCGCACGGCGGGTTGCTGGTGGCAAGAGTGCAATCAAACCATCAAAACCATTGGCATTTTTGATGATGGTTCTTTTTTGAACTGCGGTTTCTCGGATGTTGTTGATTAAATGTTCAGCATCTTTAGGGTGCAATTCAAATAAACGCATTTTGTCAGTGGCACGCAATAACGAAGCAGCTAGCCAAGGTGAGCCACAGTAAAAATCCTGATGAGGCTCAGGCAAGGTGCTGTTCACGTGCTCAATAAATGCTTTTAATGGTGTCGGCAAAGAGTCTTTGTGCTCGCGCAAGCGTGCAATTCCATCAGCGTACTCACCAACTTTGTTTGCTTCTGTGCTTTTGAGGTGATACAGACCCGTACCCGCATGGGTATCGATGTACCAATAAGGTTTATCTTTTTGATTAAAATAGTCTTGTACCAAATACAAGCACAAGTGTTTTAACATGTCAGCATGATTGCCGGCATGAAATGCATGGCGATAACTTAGCATTGCCCAATTCAACAAGATAAAAGAAATGCTTATTCTACCCGAGACGTTCGATGAGGGGAAATTTTATCCAAAATCCAAGGCAAACTAATTTAAAAAACCAGATTCTTTGATGTGTTTTTGTTGCACAGATTGTTATTGGTTCAAGGCATTAAGGTATGAAGCAAATGGTTTCTTAACCAGCGAGCGGCAGGTGCAATTTCATTGGCAGTCAGGCCAATGGGGCCAATGCCGTTTTCAGACAATACATCAGCTGCAGCGCCGTGTAGCCAAACAGCAGCACACACTGCTTCTTGTATGGGCAAATGCTGTGCAACAAAGCTGGCAATCATGCCTGTCAAAACATCGCCGCTGCCAGGTGTTGCTAAGGCTGGGCTGCCACTTTCATTTTGATAAAACCATCCTTTGGGGTTGGCTACGATGCTTTTTTGACCTTTTAAGACGACCCAAGCTTGGTATTTTTTAGCCAAGTTTTGTGCTGCCAAAATGCGATTATTTTGAATGCTAAGGACATCGGTATTCAAAAGCCTTGCTGCTTCTAATGGGTGAGGGGTTAAGATTGCAATTGGGTGTTGGCTTAGCTCGTTTTTTTGCATGGCCAATAAATTCAAAGCATCAGCATCCAAAATCTTGGCTGTTTTTGTATTTTTCAGTATTTCATTCAAAAGAGCATAGCTATTGTCACTGATTCCTAAGCCACACCCGATGGCGATAACGGTTAGTTCAGGACGCTTGGCTAAATCGGTTGCCGTTTTGAGCATCAGTTCTGGATGTGCAGCAATAAAAGGAACGGGCAAGCTGCCTTGCGCAAAACCCAACCACACACGACCGCTACCACTGAGCAATGCCGCACTGCCAGTGAGCACAATAGCGCCACTCATGCCTTCGCAGCTTCCAAAAATGCCCAGATTGCCAAAGCTGCCTTTGTGGCTATCGGGTTCTCGTCTTTTTAATAAACTGGGGAAGTATTGACCCACTGTCGATAAATAAGCATTTTTGGTCTGTTGGTTAAGGCAAAGCAGCATGGGTTTTGTTTTCTTTAATAATAAGCAGCAAGTATTTAGGAGAGTTCATCTACATGGTTTTTACAATTTAACATTGTGAAACAAGATGTAGGGCAACGAGTTTTTGATTGAAGTAGTAAAAATAAACCAGATCGTCACCCTTTTTCTCTCTTGCCATGTACATGCTGTTGTAACCAACTTGACTCTTCGCACGCTCAATGCCAAATAATTGGCTGTTTTTAAAAAGGTGTCTTGTGATTTCGTATTGGCTAGTGGGTAGCTTTTCGATAGGAAAATAATTGTTAATTAGCATGTTATTGTACTGAAGCGTCTGGTCGTCTGCGATGTTCACAATGCTAGATACGATGGCTTTATTATTCATGATGTTAATGCCAATATTGCCCACAGTAACAACGTTTTCAACATCACCATCATTTTCTGCAAAAAAACCACCGCAATCACCGACTTGTCTTAGGCTAATGGTTTTGCGGTGCAAAGTGTTTTCTAAGTGGTTTAGGGTGCTTTTTTTATCAGCAATCTTGGCAAAAGGAATGTGCAAGTCTTGTTGGTTTTGCTTGGTGGCAGAAGTTTTAGCTGTTGGGCTGGCTTTGCTTGGGTTCTGCGCCGATGCATGGTAGGGCATCATGCAGATGAGCAAAGACATTAAAATGGATTGTAAGATTTTCATGTTTGATTTCAGAGTGAATGTTTGAAAATAGAATAAAACAAGCTGGCCATGATTGGCAATGGTATTTTGGAAAGTTTGGGATAGGCGTGGTTTATTTGGGGCTAAAAAATTGTAGCATAATCAATGTGTAAAAATCCATGCCACACGCTGTTTAACATGGCATTCAGGCTGCGCTGAGCTTTGTTGGAAAATACAATTGTCGCAATGTTGAGTCAATATTGATTTTATGGGTGTTGTGGGCGCATCAAGAAAATAAGTCTAAAGACAATTGTTGTTCGATTTCGGGTAAGGTTTGCAAATGACTCAGGCCAATGCCAAGTAAACGGTATTTTTGCCACAAAGGCGCAGTCACTTTATCAAACAGCAATAGCGCACAAGATAACAGTTGTTCTTCTGTTCTAATCGCATGGGCAAAAGACATTGAGCGGGTAATGGTTTGGAATTGATGGGTTTTGAGTTTAAGTGTGATGGTTTTGCCCCAAACATTCTTTTTTTGACTTTGTTGCCATAATTGACTAGCCAAATCACTCATTTGGGACATCACTTCGGGCAGGCGTAAATCATCTAAAAATGTGGTTTCCGTGGATATTTGTTGCAAAATACGTTGGTTTTTCACTTGGCGCTGGTCAATGCCACGGGCTAAGTCATACAAACGATAGCCATAACGGCCAAAATAATGGGCTAATTCCCCAGAACTTAAAGGTTGAATATCGGCAATGGTTTGCAAGCCTAAAGTTTGCATTTTTTCTAAGGTTCTGGAGCCAACCCCTGGAATTTTTTTAAGTGGTAAATGAATTAAAAAATCAGCCACATCTTTGGGTGCAATGACAAATTGGCCATTGGGCTTATTCCAATCAGAAGCAATTTTGGCCAAAAATTTATTGGGCGCAACCCCTGCAGAAGCAGTTAAATCCGTTGCCAAAAAAATATCGTGGCGGATTTGCTCGGCAACCCATGTAGCGCTAGGAATGTTGAATTTATTGGTGCTAACATCCAAATAAGCCTCATCCAGTGACAAAGGCTCCACCAAGTCAGTGTATTTTTTAAAAATACGATGAATCTGAGCTGATACCGCGCGGTATTTCATAAAGTTAGGGGCAATAAAAATAGCATGTGGACACAGCATTTTGGCTTTGGCAACAGACATGGCAGAGTGTAGGCCAAATTGACGTGCCTCATAAGAAGCCGCACAGACTACAGAGCGAGCGCCATCCCAAGCCACCACAACAGGTTTTCCTTTTAATTGTGGTTGATCTTTGAGCTCGACCGAGGCATAAAAAGCATCCATATCAACGTGTATGATTTTGCGTTCAGGCAGCATGGTATGGCTAAGCTCGCGGGTGATGCTCTAGAACGATTTGTTTGAGTCGTTCATTGGCAACATGGGTATAAATTTGTGTAGTGCTGATGTCAGCATGGCCCAATAACATCTGTACCACACGCAAATCCGCGCCGTGATTGACAAGATGGGTTGCAAAAGCATGGCGCAACGAATGGGGGCTAATATTGGAAATGCCAACATCTTTGGCATAGCGTTTGACAATCATCCAAGCCAATTGGCGTGTCATCCCCCCTTTTTTCTGGCTCACAAACAAAAAATCACAAGCTTGATTGCTTAACAAAACTTGGCGAGAGTGATTAAAATACTCGACCACAGCAGCGCAAGCTTGCTCACCCAAAGGCACCAAGCGCTGTTTGTCTCCCTTACCAATGGTGGCAACCACGCCACGCAACAAATCAATTTCATTGATTCTAATGTGCACAGCCTCACTCACACGCATTCCTGTGGCGTACATCACTTCCAAAAGTGCATAGTCCCGTAAACCGTGTGGAGTGCTTTGGTCAGGTGCACTTAACAAAGCTTCTACTTGGTTTTCACTGATGTAATGAGGCAGACGTAAGCCCTGTTTGGGTGCTTTTAAAAATTCGACTGGATTGTGAGTGCAAAAATGGTATTCCACCAGGTATTGGTATAAACGCCGACAAGCGGACAAAGCTCTGGCTTGTGAGGTGGGTTTTTCTTCTAAGTTGAATATCGCATCGGCTAAGATGACATCATCGGCATCGCTAAAGTATGCACCAGCTTGCTCTAAACGCTTGGCGATTTTGTTTAAATCACGGCGATAGCTTGATAAAGTATTTTCAGATAGGCGCTCTTGCAGCCACAAATGCTCTAAAAAACGGTCGACCAATTCTGTTTGGCTTAAGAAAGACTGGCTCATGATTTCACTTTTTCCAATGCCAATAAGTATTTTTTGACATTCAAATGGCTATCGTCAGAACTTAAGGCAAAGCCACCCAAGCCTTGTTTTGCAACAACACGGTGACAAGGAATAATAATCGGTAAGGGATTTTTGCCACAGGCTTGACCAATGGCACGAGGATGCGATTGCAATTGCA
>JASLBZ010000137.1 GCA_030146285.1 Neisseriaceae bacterium
TTAAAACCATGCACCGCATTCAGTGGCAAGGTGGCTGGCAAATGCCGCAAGGTAAGGCCATTTTTAGCGCCATGTATGTCAATGAGCTCATGCTAAAATTAACCGCCAGAGAAGACCCCAGTCGTGAATTATTCTGGGCGTTGTCGGGAATATTGCAAACCATCGCAACAGGTCAAGAGCACTTGTCGGCTTTGCGTTTGTTTGAATGGCAACTCTTAAAATCTTTGGGATTGGCTCCGACTTTGGAGTGCGATGAAGCCGGTGAGGCGATTGCCGAAGATAACCACTATTGGTTACAGCCTGAAAGCTCTCCGGTTGCCATGGCCTATTTGAAACTGGCTAAAAAAGCATATGGGCCGGGTGTTAAGATTTCTGGTGCAGCACTATTGAGCATTGAGCAAGGTGAATTTTCAAATGAAACGCATTTGCAAGAGGCATTGCGTTTGAATCGATTTTTATTGGATTATCGGCTGCCTGAGGGCATTAAAAGCCGACAACTATTACAGCAATTGCAGGCATTTTCTAAAGAGAAAATGCCATAAGGAGGCAGTATGTTATTAGGTGTGAATATTGATCATGTGGCAACGTTGCGTAACGCTCGCGGTACCCATTATCCAAGCCCACTAGAGGCTGCTTTATTGTCTGAAACACATGGAGCAGACTTGATTACCTTGCATTTGCGCGAAGACCGTCGCCACATTAAAGATGCGGATGTAAAAATCATCAAGCAAGCTTTAAAAACCCGCATGAATTTAGAAATGGCATTAACAGAAGAGATGCTAGAACATGCACTAGAAGTGATGCCTGAAGATGTGTGCTTGGTGCCAGAAAAGCGTGAAGAAGTCACAACCGAAGGTGGTTTGCAAGTTTTAGAGCAGCAAGAGAAGGTTGCTTATTATGTCGATGCCTTAAGCAAGGCTGGTATTCGAGTGTCTTTGTTTATTGATGCTGATGAAGCGCAAATTCAGGCTGCCCATGATGTGGGTGCTCCTGTGATTGAATTGCACACTGGCGCTTATGCCGAGGCAATCGGACACGATGCACAAGTGGCTGAATGCATGCGCATTGAAGAAGCTGCAAGTTTTGCGTCTGAATTGGATTTGATTGTGAATGCAGGACATGGTTTGAATATTCATAACGTCACACCCATTGCGCAAATCTTGGCCATTCGTGAATTGAATATCGGTCACGCTTTGATTGCCCAAGCGGTATTTTTAGGTTTGCCAGAAGCGATTCGTCAAATGAAAGAAGTGATGTACCGTGCACGCAGCTTGCCATTTTAAGTGAAGATATTTGAGTACAGAAGCAAAAGCAGTAAATAGAAAGGGTTGTGAGTGATTCATGGAATTGGAACGGACATTGTTAAAGTGTCACGCATTGAGCGATTGCATAAACTGTATACGCAGGCTTTTGCAGATCGAATTTTAACCACGCATGAACGTTTAGAGTGGATTCACAGCAATAAACCTGTGATGTATTTGGCAAAACGTTTTGCCGCTAAAGAGGCTTTTTCAAAAGCCATGGGCACAGGGTTGCGCTCGCCTGTGACTTTGCAAAATATTGGCATTGCCAATGATACAGCAGGCAAGCCTGAATTTATGTATGCACCTGAATTGAAAAAGTGGATGGACAAACAAGGCATTGGTAAAGTGCATTTGAGTATTAGTGATGAAGAAGATTATGTCATTGCTTATGTGATTTCAGAGCAAAAATCATGAAATTAACCCAAGTAGTGGCAGCCGTTTTGTACAATAGCGATGGTGAATATTTACTCAGTTCTCGCCCAGAAGGCAAAGCATATGCAGGCTACTGGGAGTTTGCCGGTGGCAAAATTGAAGCAGGTGAAACTGCCTTTGCCGCTTTAAAGCGTGAACTTGACGAAGAGTTGGGTATTGGTATTCAGGCTGCCAATTTGTGGTTAACTTTAGAGCATAAATATGAACATGCACATGTGCGCTTGCAGTTTTTTAGAATAGCAGCCGATGCATGGACAGGTGAGTTGACGGCGAAAGAAGCCCAATCTTGGGCATGGCAAAATCCATTGCACAATAATGTTAGTCCCATGTTGCCGGCTAACTTGCCCATTATTCAAGCGTTGTCGATTCCAACGACATTAACAGGCAGCCTGAAAACTGGCTTGGTAGATGACAATCAACGTTTAATATGGCATCCGAATCGCAGCAACGCTCTGAATGTGGCATGGGCAACCGCCAGCGTGAATGACTTGCCAAACCAGCAAAAGATGCAGCAACAAGATGCATGGTTGTTGTTGGTGAATGAGGGAACGCAGTTAGAATGCATAGGACAATGGCTGATGTTAGGTGTCTCTAGACCCATTGTTTTGGCGCTGTCACAATCTTTATTGAATGAAGTTCAGGCTGCCATTGCATTGTTGCTGACGCAAGGTTTGCATGGTGTGGCTATTTTGGATGATCAAAACAATGAAACAATTGACCCGTAAGCAAGTCATACTGATTGGTATTATTTTACTTTTGTTTGCTTCTTTGAAAATATTGACCATTTGGTATTGGCAAAAAACCAAAACATCGACAGAGCCGATGGTGCCTTTTTCAACACAATGTGATATTCGCCAATCATGTACTTTGCCAAACGGTGTAGCATTGCGCTTTGCAGGGACGATTAACAGCAAAACTCCCTTTAGTATCGTGGCAAAAAATGTACCGGTTGATGCGAAAGATGTGCACATTAGCTTTAGCATGAAAGACATGGACATGGGCTTTAATCGCTTTAAACTTTTGCCAAAAGAAGGCACAACGTGGGCGATTGAAAAAGTAAGATTGCCGGTGTGCATATTGGATTCAAAAGAATACATTGCCCAAATCAGTATTGGTCAAGACAACTACGAGATTCCGTTTGTAACGGATTAACAGCAATAAAAGGAAAAAATGATGATTGGTCAAAAATTATTTGAAGAAGTAACAGCAAAAATCAGTGATACTTTGTCAAATAGCCCAGCCAAAGATGTGGAAAAAAATGTGAAATCATTATTGGGTTCGGCATTTAACCGCATGGATTTGGTGACACGAGAAGAATTTGATATTCAACAGCAAATTTTATTGAAAACCCGTGAACAATTGGCTTTGTTGGAAGTTCGTGTTGCGCAATTGGAAGCTGAAAAAACGCTGACCATTATTGAAAGCAGCAATAACATGTAATCGTTTTAGAAAAAGGGGGTAGCTTATGTCGTTGGCTCTGATTTACTCGCGCGCCTTATTGGGCGTAAGCGCACCCTTGATTGAAGTAGAAGCACATCTTGGCAATGGTTTACCTGCATTTAATATTGTGGGTTTACCAGAAACTGAAGTTAAAGAAAGCCGTGATCGAGTGCGAGCGGCAATTATTCAATCGGGTTTTGATTTTCCAGCCAAAAAAATCACCGTCAATTTAGCACCTGCAGATTTACCCAAAAACTCAGGTCGCTTTGATTTGCCTATTGCAATGGGCATCTTAGCTGCATCCAAACAAATCAACAGCACCCATTTGTCCGAATATGAATTTATTGGGGAATTGGCCTTGTCAGGTTTGTTGCGCCCGATTCGAGGCGTGATCACCATGGCTCGAGCTTGCCAAGAGCAAAGCCGTGCCTTAATTTTACCTCAGCAAAGTGCTTTTCAGGCTGCCTTGGTTCCAGGCTCTCAAACCTATGGTGCTGACAGTTTGTTGGCAGTTTGTGCCCATTTTAATCAAGAAGCAGACCAAGCATTGGCATTGGTTGGGCAAGATGTTGCAACATCTTTGGCCGCAACAGAAGAGACAGTATTGGATTTTTCTGAAGTTAAAGGACAACAAAGTGCAAAATTGGCATTGATTTTGGCGGCATGTGGCGGGCATTCTGTTTTGTTGGTTGGGCCACCTGGTACAGGGAAGTCCATGTTAGCCGCAAGATTGCCCAGTATTTTGCCCGATTTAAGCATGGATGAGCGCTTAGATGTTTCCGCGCTATATGGCTTGTCGGCACAAAATGACATTGATGTGTTTGGTAAGGCCAGACCGTTTCGTTCTCCGCATCACAGTGCTTCTGCAGTGGCATTGGTCGGTGGTGGTAGCATTCCAAAACCAGGTGAGATCTCATTGGCTCACCGAGGTGTTTTATTCTTGGATGAATTGCCAGAATTCGATCGCAAGGTTTTGGAAGTGTTAAGAGAGCCTTTGGAAAGTGGTGAGATTCACATTTCACGAGCGGCCAATCAAGTGACTTTTCCTGCGCAATTTCAATTAATCGCAGCCATGAATCCTTGCCCTTGTGGTTATTTAGGTCATGCAACACGGGTTTGTCGTTGTAGCCAAGACAGTATTGAGCGTTACCAAGGTAAGATTTCAGGGCCTTTGCTAGACAGAATTGACATGACTGTTGAAGTGCCTAGCATCAGCATTGCACAATTGGAAAATTTGCCTAAGGGGCAAAGTAGTCATGAGATCAAAAACAAAGTCATGAAAATTCGAGCAATACAGCTGCAAAGACAATCTTGCTTGAATGCGCAATTAAGCGTTGCTCAGCTTGCCGATGTGGCTTTGATAGAAGAGTCTGCCAAAAAGAGCTTACAAGCGGTGTTGGATCAGCTTTGCTTGTCAGCACGAGGTTACCATAAGATTTTGCGAGTAGCTCGCAGCATTGCTGATTGGCAAGAAGATGAGCGTGTTCAAATTGCACACATTCAGCAAGCCGTTGCTTTTCGACGGATGATGTTAAATAAAGCTGGCTAATGCAGCACAGTTTGTTAAAATAAGCCGTTGTAATTTTAATTTAAGATAAAAGCACAAGCATGAAGACGCAAACTCATCAAACGGGTAAAACATTTAGCGGCATTTTAATTGGTTTGGTAATGGCAGTGGTGGTTATCGCTGGCTTATTATGGTTTTTAAATAACAATAAAACCACATTTCAGCAACATGAAACCGTGACTGAAGAAGTGATTGAAACAGAAGAGCTAACACCACCAAGCATTGATGAAACGCACCTAGAACAAGGGACATCAGAAGAATTAGGC
>JASLBZ010000139.1 GCA_030146285.1 Neisseriaceae bacterium
CCTCTTTTGGTTCTAGCTGGTGCTGGCAGTGGTAAAACGCGGGTGATTACCCAAAAAATTGCGTACATGATTCGCCAAAAAAATTATCCAGCGCACCATATTGCAGCCATCACATTTACCAACAAAGCCGCCAAAGAAATGCAAGAGCGCATTGCTTTGCAATTAGACAAACACGAAAGCAAAGGCCTATTGGTGTGTACGTTTCATTCTTTGGGTATGCGGATTTTGCGTGAGGAAGCAGGTGCAGCAGGTTATAAGAAGCAGTTTTCTATTTTAGACAGTTCAGACAGTCAAAAAATACTGCAAGAATTAATTGGCAGCAGTGGTAAGGATGCTTTATTCAAGGCTCAAAGCCAGATATCACTTTGGAAGAATGATTTGATTTCTCCAGAAGAAGCCTTACAAAAAGCCAGTAATATTTGGGAAGAACAAACGGCATTGGTTTACGCCAGCTATCAAACAACCTTGATGGCATACCAAGCAGTTGATTTTGATGATTTGATTAAAATCCCCACGGAGATTTTCAAAAATAACAATGATATTCGCTACAAATGGCAACACCGTTTGCAATACTTATTGATTGACGAGTGCCAAGACACCAATGCTTGTCAATACACCTTGGTTCGTCAATTAACCGGATTAGAAGGGCGCTTTACTGCTGTGGGCGATGACGACCAAAGCATTTATGCGTGGCGAGGAGCCAATGTTGAGAATTTGCAGCTGTTACAAGACGATTACCCACAGTTAAAAGTGATTAAGTTGGAGCAAAACTATCGGTCTACTGCTAGGATTTTGCGGGTTGCTAACCAGGTAATCAGTAACAATCCCACCAAATTGTTTGAAAAAACCCTTTGGAGTGAGTTTGGTTTGGGCGATGAAATTCATGTTTTGACCTGTCAAAATGAGCGACATGAAGCTGAAGTGGTGGCCAGTAAGATTTTACAAAGTAAGCTGCAACGTGGTGAACATGCTTTGTTCAATGATTATGCCATTTTGTACCGTGGCAATCACCAAGCAAAATTGTTTGAAGAGGCTTTGCGTTCACAAAAAATTCCTTATCAGATTTCAGGGGGGCAAAGTTTTTTTGAACGCTCAGAAATTAAAGACGTATTGTCTTATGTTCGCTTGCTTATTAACCCCAATGATGAACCGGCATTTTTGCGTGCGATTACCACGCCAAAGCGTGGTATTGGTGAAGTCACTTTGGCCAAATTAAATGCCTTTGCGCATGAACATCATTTGAGTTTGTATGAGGCCGCCAATCACAACGAAGCCATTAAACTGTTACCAGCCAAAAGCCAAGAAGATGTTCGTTCTTTCATGTTGCTGCTGCAACAGTTGTCCGTTTTGGCATTGGAATTAAGTGCTCAGGAGTTCACTCAGGATTTATTAAGCAAAATTCAATATGAAAACCATTTGTATGCGTCCGAAGAAGGCAAGCGCGGTGAGATTAAATGGAAAAATGTTCAGGATTTGGTGCGCTGGCTAGGCAATAAAGGTGAAAAAGACAGTAAAAATATTATTGAGCTGGGACAAACCATTGCACTAATGAATTTATTGGAAGGCAAAGACAGTGATCAAGTCGACAGCGTCAAAATGTTGACTTTGCATGCATCTAAAGGCTTGGAATATCCACATGTTTTTTTGGTCGGTTGTGAAGAAGGTTTGTTTCCCCATGCCGAATGCCAAGAGGATGATAAGATTGAGGAAGAGCGAAGGCTGATGTATGTTGGCATTACTCGAGCTCAGAAAAGCTTAACCTTAACCCATTGCGTGAAACGCAAAAAGGCAGGGCAATGGCACTTTCCCGAAGCCAGCCGCTTTATTGCTGAAATGCCTGCTGCGGATTTGCGTTATTTTGGACAAAAACGCAGCGAGCCGATTGTGAGTCGTGATGAAGGCAAGCAAAAATTAGATCACATGCGTGCGATGCTACAGGGCATGAAAACCAAAATATAAATACCATTGGATTGCGTTTTGTCTTCAATCAGCATATTGTAAAGCAAGCAAAAAAAGTGCTAACATCAAAATATGAATAAAACATTCAATGAAGTTAGATATTGAATCAATACAATCGAATGGGATACAACAATGCAAAAATGGTGGCTATTGGTATTACTAAGTGTGGGTTTGGTGGCTTGCCAAGATTCAAACAACACAACAAACGACGAGACCAATCAAGAAGTGAATACTGTCATCACAGAAGATGTTGTTGATGAAAATGCCTCTGCTGGTGTTTCTGGCGCAGACACGACACAAAACAGTGTAGACACGGTTGGTGTGTATTTGATTCAAACTCCCCAATTGACAGCGAGTTTGAGTTTGGATGATGACGGTACTTTCGAATTTGAAGGTTTGCGTGATAATGAACAATTCAAATATGCAGGTCAATACACCTGGTTGCCTGATGGTCGACGCATTAGTTTAGGTGACAGTGCCAAGAATGTTCAGTTCTTTATGGGTGAGAATGTGGCTGTTTATTTGGGTGAAAATCCAGAGGGCAAGAATAAGTACACTGAGATACAGGGCAATCCTGAGTTCGCTAAATCAATGGATTAAGGCTTTGTAGTTTGGGCGTGACGCACAAAAAACCAGGCATTGGCTTGGTTTTTTTGTCGGGAAGTCAGATTTCACTGGGGTAGAAAACGTGGTAAATATTCAATACCGCCTGAGTGATTTTGGTGATGCTGGTTTGATTCTGATGAAATGGCAGATTGTCTAATTTGGTATGGTTTTCAGCAAGCCCATGCAATGCGATAACATTCAGATTTTCCTGAATCATGGCAGTAGGGTGCTGAAGCTGCCAAAGCGGCACTGCTTTCATGTAGCCAATACACCAATCTTCTGCATTGAGCAATTTTTTACCGTAGCTGTTAAAACCATACAAAATCGGTTCAAATCGGTCTGGGCGATGTTTGAGGAGCGATTGTATGTGGCTTAAAATTCCATGTGTAATCTCAAGCAGTTCATCTGTTTCCAATGCAAACTCCGACAGCGTTGATTCCATCTCACAATAACAATGGTCCACTATGTATTGTTGCCAGATGCCCTCATGAATCGGGTGAGGGGAAGATGATAATCCTGTTAAAAAACCATGCAATTCTGCAATATCGATGACCGTATTGATTCCTGAAAACTTAATAAGTAAGTGATTGATTTTTGAGTAAGTATGTGTGGCGTGGTTGTTCATTACTGACGACCTTTGGTTGTTTGCTGGCCTGAAAATGACGGTTTTGTTGTTAGGTGATGATTGTGCTTTTTTGGACTCGATGAGTAGATAGAGGGCAATCAAGACAGATAGTTTAAAATAGGATGGTTAAGATGGATTGCGTTGATGGTTCATTAAGGTAAAGGACGGTAAAATCATGAGACATAGTGTATTGCGATTGTGCATCTAAAAATCCCCCTATTAATAAGGGGGATTTTTTAAGTAAGGTTAATAATAGTACTCATCTTCGGTCTCAACGGGTGTGCTTAATAAAGCATCCAGCTTTCTCAGTAATGCCGAATATCGATTTAATAAAATTGTTTTGATATTGGATTCTAAATTGTTATCATTTTGAATTTCTAGGAACTTCTGTGTCAGTTCTTGCTTGTATCTGTTCAGTGATGGTGTCATGGTCAAGTCATTTTTATTGGTTTCAGTAAAGAGCGTGAATTGTAATTAAAATCCACAAAAATGAATACTTTTTAATTTTACTTGATATAAATCAAAGTATTTGTTTTTCTCATGCAATTAATATTGCAAATATTAATTATTTAATCTGACTTTTTGTGATGATTTTTTTTGATAATAATGTGTTTAGAATGAATAGATTGTAAAATCGCACAAAATTTTTTGTTACCTTATGTAAATAGAGCGTTTGCTCTTTTTGTAATAATAAATACAAAATAATATAGGGTGAATCTGTTGTATTTTTTATTGAAATTTACATTTTATGTTTAAACTAATGGATTTTTGTGGCAATAAATACATTATTTTTCAGAATAATTGATTTTTAATGGTGCTCTGGCTGAATTATCGACTGCCGGATTCAGTTGTGCTTTTTGGCCTAGGTTTTGTCCATTTTGTTGATCAAATTGAGATTGTTGCCAGGCTTGGTGAGATGCTTTGTTTTTTCTGATGCGTGCAGGCTTTAAAGATAAGTTATTTTTGTATTGTTCAATTAAAAGAAGCTCATGTTCATTCATGGCAAAATGATTCACCAAATCATGAATGGCCATAATCCAGCCCAGACAAAATTCATCGGCTCGGAAATTCTTGTTTTGGGTAATGCGAACCCGTTTTAATGTCGTGGCCATATAGTGGCGTCTGTCTTTTCTAATTTGTCGCAGCAAGACTTCATAAGCATATTTAGCCAGCTCAGGTTTGCCATCAAAACCAAAAAATACGATAGAACCCGAATGAAGATAAGCAGCCACTGAAAATGCTTTGTTAATGGTTTGAATTAAAACATGTTGCCAAAGTGGCATTTTTTTGGGACAAGAGATGCTTTGTTCTTCCACATCATGAAGCGCAATATCATGGCCATTTAAATCAAACTGGCGCATTAAAGCTTGAGCATGTTTGAGTGCTAATGCAGCCTCATGTTCATTGGCTGACTGGCTTAGTTTTAAGCACTTTTTGATTTTTGAAATGGCATCAGAACGGGTCATCATTGGGGTGAAATTTCTTTTAAATGAAAAGATAATACAAGTTCAGACGCGACTAGAGAAGCATATTATTGGGGTATCGTCATTACGTTTTTTGAAAAATATTGACCAGTGTTATTTTAAGACGCCACATGATATTTTTATAGTAATTGAATACCATATTTTCTAAGTATAAGTGCATAAACAAGAAAAATAGCAATACTCATGCCGCAGCACACCAATAAAGTCGGCCAAAATCCCAAGCGAGAGTACAAAAATGGAAAAGCAATAAACATGGGTAAAGTGGGCAGTACATACCAAAAGGTATACCACGCATGCTTAGCAATCTTTTCGCTGGGTTGATTTTCTAATTGCATCCAAATTAATGCCAATATTGTGATCATGGGTAAAGCCGCGAGCAGGGCGCCTAGTCGGTCACTGCGTTTGGCAAGCTCAGTAATCAATACCACCAAGCCGGCTGTAACGGCATATTTTGTCATCATCCATAACATACTTAACCCTACCTTACTGCATAATGGGTTTGTAATACAGCCGCAATTTCGGCTAGCTTTTGATTTCTTTTTGCTTCATTGGTGGTAACTTGCTGCCAGATTGCAAACCCTTGGGCATCAGTATTTTGAGCAGTTTTTAAAGGTTGAACTTGGTCTTTAATGCATCTAATGCTGGATAATAATTTGGTTTTGTCTTGACTGGTGTGTGGCATTCTCATCTCCTAACTGGGGTATAGTATATTGAAGTTACCCATCACTGAGCGAAGCGCTTGCACTGCATAACCAAAATTAACTTAATGATGTCTTTTGTTGTTGTTTTATGCTGATTTTTCTATGGGTATGTTTTTTGTTCGCCATTCAAATCAAAGCTGGAAGTCGAATCATGTTAAGTGGCTGATATCAATATCACCGAATAGCTTCCATGATGAAGGCAACAAGGGTTTGCAAAAGATTTTAAATTTCAAGGCACTGAAATATCCATATCATATCCATTTCTGATTTGACTATTTCTGTCAATGTTTTTGTTTCAAGGACAGTTGTTTTTCTAGTTGACATTCAGTTGATTGTTTATCAAAAGGACATTTTTTTGATAACAGTTATGTGGTTATGACCAACAAGAGAAATAAAAAAGACCCACCCGATTTAGAAATTGGGTGGGATGAAAGCACTGCATTCTTGATGTATTAATGTTGTATGTTTTTGTTGTTATGTGTATTAGAACCTATTTAGCATAGTAAATTCAATCTATATTAACTTTGCTTGCTGTAAATCAAATAAAAAAACTAAGGTGAAAATAAAAGTAAATCATTTTGAAAAAACAAAATACTGTTTTTGAATGTATTTATTTTTATAATTATTTGATATTAATGCTCTTGTTTAATGTGCTGTGGGTTTGGAGTTTTATTTAAATTGTTGATTAGGTTGATTGCTTTGTATTTATATACACTTTTGTCATGTAATTTTAATTAATTTAAATAAAATTAACGAAATAGAATGGCTGATGAGCAAAGATGTGATTTAGCATTTATCATTGTTTTAGGTTTTTGGTTTCATTGTTTTCAAATTGGAAAAAAAGCAGCATGAAAAACCATTTGCTTAATTCTTATGGCATTATTTAATCTGTTTTTTAAATTTTGTTTATACTTGATGTTAATATTGTCACGACTGTTATGGAATGATTTGGAAGAGCAATGAGAATACTGCACACGTCCGACTGGCATTTGGGACGCGCCTTGTATGGAAAAAAACGCTATGCTGAATTTGAAGCATTTTTAAACTGGTTGCTCAATACCATGAAGGAAGAAAAAATCGATGTTTTATTGGTTGCTGGCGATGTTTTTGACAGCAATACGCCAAGCAATCGTGCACAAGGTTTGTATTACCAGTTCTTGTGTCGTGTTGCCAATACCGGTTGTCGTCATGTGGTGATTATTGCTGGAAATCATGATTCACCTTCTTTTTTAAATGCACCAAAAAATTTATTAAAGGCATTGAATGTCTATGTGATTGGAGCCATGACTGAAGATTTATCGGAAGAGGTCGTGGTATTGAAGCAGCATGATTCTGTAGAGGCTGTTGTGTGTGCGATTCCGTACTTGCGGGACAAAGACATTCGCATATTGGAAGCTGGTGAAAATATCGACAGCAAAAATGCCAAATTGGTTGCCGGTTTGGCTTCGCACTATGCAGAGGTTTGTGAACTTGCTCAAAAAACTGTTCAAGACGTGATGGCACAGCAGCCAGAACGTGTGCAAGACATTCCGATTATTGGCATGGGGCATTTGTTTACCGCTGGTGGTAAAACCATCGATGGGGATGGTGTTCGCGAGTTGTATGTTGGCTCATTGGCACACGTTGGACAGGATGTGTTTCCAATGGCGATGGATTATTTGGCACTAGGCCATTTGCATGTGCCGCAAAAAGTAGCAGGCTTAGAGCACATTCGATATTGTGGTTCGCCCATTGCCATGGGTTATGGCGAAGCAAAACAAGAAAAACAGGTCTTAATAGTCGATTTTGACGGCAAAAAACCACAGGTGATGGCCAAGGCAGTGCCTTGTTTTCAAGTTTTGAAACGAATAACAGGCAACCTGAATGAAATACTCAATGAAATAGCAGCTTTGAAAATGAGTTCAGTAGATGCATGGCTAGAAATTGAATACACGGGCAATGAATTGGTGAGTAATTTACGAGATCAATTGGATGCTGCCGTTGCAAAGACATCATTAGACATTTTGCGAATTAAAAACCAACGTCTTGTGGACAGTGTTTTACACGCCACTTCGCTTGAGGATACTTTGGATGATTTAAATCCTGATTTGGTGTTTTCACGTTGTTTGGATAGCTATGCGATTGAAGAGGATGAACGCAGTGAGCTGCA
>JASLBZ010000157.1 GCA_030146285.1 Neisseriaceae bacterium
GCACACAACCCGAAATACATGTGAATGCGATAAAACACCAGATCAGGGCAGTTAAAATGGCAATTGATTGCAGTATTGCCATTGACCTTGTTCTGTATTTTGATCCCAAAGATTGATGCTGCCAATGGCGATCCGCACCAAACGCAAACATGGATAGCCAGCTTTGGCGGTCATGCGTCTGACTTGGCGGTTTTTGCCCTCACAAATTTGAATTTCCAACCAAAAATCAGGCACGGTTTTTCGTTCTCGAACAGGTGGATTTCTCGGCCACAGCTTACTGATTTCATCCGTGTTTAACAATCTCACTTTGGCTGGTTTGGCTTTGTAATCACTTAACTGGATGCCATCTTGAAGCAGTTTTAGCTTCGCCTCATCTGGTGTGCCTTCAACCTGTGCCCAATAGGTTTTGTACAAGGCATTTTTGGGTTCTGCAATTTGAGATTGCAAGCGACCATTGTTGGTCAAAAGCAGCAAACCTTCGCTGTCGGTGTCCAATCGCCCAGCAGGATAGAAATCAGGAACGTTAATATATTCTTTTAAAGAAGGATGGATTTCATGTTCTGAAAACTGACAAATGACGCCATAAGGCTTATTAAATAGAATGAGTTGGCTCATAATCGACTTTATGAATAAGAGATATCAATATTAAGCAGGTTGGATTGACTAGCGTAAACCCGTAAAATCTTGCATAATGGGTCGCTATTATCACATATAACCATTTAAATGGACACGTGATATATCAACTTCGTTTTGTTGTGAGCGGTGTTTCTTCATTGCTTAATATTAATTCATCAGGAGGTAATATGAGCCACATTGTTGTACCTGAAAATGGCCAAAAAATCGTAGCAGGTCAAGCTACCCCTAACAATCCAATCATTCCATTCATCGAAGGTGACGGTATCGGTATCGATATTACGCCTGTGATGAAAAATGTGATCGACGCTGCAGTGGCAAAAGCTTACAACGGCGAGAAAAAAATTCACTGGATGGAAGTCTTTGCTGGTGAAAAAGCCACTAAAGTATACGGTGACAATGTTTGGTTGCCTGAAGAAACATTAGAAGCTTTGAAAGAATACGTTGTATCTATCAAAGGTCCTATGACCACACCAGTAGGTGGCGGCATTCGTTCATTGAACGTTGCTTTACGTCAAGAATTAGATTTGTTCCAGTGTGTGCGTCCTGTACGTTACTTCGCTGGCGTGCCTTCTCCATTAAAAGATCCTAGCCAAACTGACATGGTTATCTTCCGTGAAAATACTGAAGACATCTACTGTGGTATCGAGTGGGAAGCTGAATCTGCTGATGCGAAAAAAGTGGTTGATTTCTTGCAAAATGAAATGGGCGTTAAGAAAATCCGTTTCCCAGAAACATCTGGTATCGGCATTAAACCTGTTTCTAAACAAGGTACACAACGTTTGGTACGTGCAGCAATGCAATACGTTATCGACAACGACCGTGACAGCTTAACCATCGTTCACAAAGGCAACATCATGAAGTTCACCGAAGGTGGCTTCCGTGATTGGGCTTACGAATTAGCAAAAACAGAATTCGGTGCTGAATTGATTGATGGCGGTCCATGGTGCCAATTCAAGAACCCTAAAACGGGCAAAACCATCATTGTTAAAGATGCGATTGCAGATGCGTTCTTGCAACAAATCCTATTGCGCCCAGCTGAGTACGATGTTATTGCAACATTGAACTTGAACGGTGACTACGTTTCTGATGCTTTAGCTGCCCAAGTTGGTGGTATCGGTATTGCACCAGGTGCGAACATTTCTGATAACTACGCTATTTTTGAAGCAACCCACGGTACTGCTCCTAAATATGCAGGTCAAGACAAAGTAAACCCAGGTTCTTTGATTTTGTCTGCTGAAATGATGTTGCGTCACTTAGGCTGGACTGAAGCTGCTGATTTGGTTATTGAGTCAATGGAAAAAGCAATTACAGACAAACAAGTAACTTACGATTTTGCTCGTCTAATGGACGGTGCTAACGAAGTTTCTTGCTCTGCATTTGGTAATGCCATGATTGAGCGCATGTAATCATATTTTGATTCAAAAAAGCCAGTGCTTAAGCACTGGCTTTTTTTTGAATCTATATTCATGGTAGACCACATAAATAGTGCCATTTGAATATTGTTTGTATTAAAACATTGGGTTAGAATATGGATTAATTCACTTAATAAATAGAATGGTTTTGATAAATTGAAAAATGAAACAATACGAGTTTTCGTTGGCTGTGATCCTAATAACTGTGATTTAGAACAAATGATGGTTTTAAAGTACAGCATTTTAAAACACACAAAAGCTGATGTTCAGTTTCATTGGATGCAATTATCAAATGATCCTGATAGTTTTTGGTATTCGAATTCGAAAATAGAAGAAGGTTGGAATACTAAAAGCTGGGCAACACCATTTTCAGGTTTTCGTTGGGCAATTCCGGCTTATTGTGGGTATGAAGGTCGAGCCATTTATATGGATGCTGATATTTTTGTACTAAGTGATATCCAAGAATTGTGGGATCATAATTTAAATTCCGAATCGATAATAGCAGCAAAGGGAGGTGAGTTTCTGGGACGATTCTGTGTGTCTTTATGGGATTGTGAGAAAGCGAAAAACACCTTGCCTGATTTACATACATTGAGAAATGATGTTAATAGTCATCAAAAGTGTATGGCAACATTAAAAGGAAACCCAAGCCTGGTGACTGAGTTTTCTAGCAGTTTCAATTGTCTAGATGGTGAAGGTTTGTCGATTAATGAGATTAAAATTTTGCATTACACTGATATGGATACACAGTTCTCCCATAAGTATTCATTACCTCGGTTAGCAAGTGAGAATCAAAAACATTGGTTTGATGGGAAAATTAAAACCCATTGGCGTCAAGACTTAATCGAATTGTTTGATCAATATTATCATGAGGCTATAGCTTCAGGTCTAACTCTTGAAGAGTTTAGAGTAAAAAATTTTGGTCAAATTATGAAAGAATCTCAAGCTGACTATTATGGCAATCGTTATAAATCACAAACCAAATCTATTTGGCAGCGCTGGAAGCGCAGCCTATCTAAACGATTACAAAAAATAGCGTGAATAATAGATAATGAAAAGTTTGAGAAAATTAATTTTAAAATACCGATATTCTTTACTTAAAAGGTGGTTGAGAAAACTAGGTCACCCCCATTATCGGGAATTAGCGAAGCACTATGATGGCGTTTATATTGTCCCTCAACAAACATATTTTCCAGAACAAAGTTCTTTTTTATATTATGGTAAAAAAGTGGTTGAAACATGCCCATTATCATCATTAAAAAAACATTTTTCTACTAAGAAAATAGCCATTGTAGGTAGTGGGCCATCGATTAATGATCTGAACCTCTCTAAATTAGAAAATGTAGACTGTATTTTATTAAATGGAACCATCAGTTTGATTGACTCGCATAAAATAAGACCATCATTGATTACTATCATTGATGAGCAGTTTTGTAGGGATCGATTTGAATTGATAAAAACTATCCCACAAGAGGTGCCATTATTACTTTCGGATAGAGCAATCAGACAAATCATTAAAATAGATTATCACTTCTTTATCAACAGACAAGTCTACCTAGCTAATTTTGATTTATTCCATCAATATGATTATCAAGAAAAATATTTTGATGATGAGAAAATTAGCCAGTTAGAATATGGATTTCTTGACGGTGGTACAGTGATGGCCACTGCATTACAAATGGCAATAGCATTCAAAATAGCCCAAACGATATATTTACTTGGATTTGATATAGGAAATGCGAATCAAGCAAGGTTTAATGAACAAGATGGAAAACAATTACCTTCTTATCTGTTATCACATTTTGATACTCGAATTCTACCTTTTATGAAGTGCATTTCTCAGTATTGTAAAAGAAACAATCAAGTTGTTCTGAATTGTTCAAGCCAAACCAAATTATCTTACGAAATATTTGCGTACAGTAATGATTTCTCTAGATAAATATATTATGTATATAGCAATTAACAAATACCTCCAAGACTTAAAAGGTATTTGTTAATCTAAACTTTAATGTTAGCGTAGTTCTGGGCTTACTGCCAAAATGGCAGACAAAACAGCTTCACCTAAACGAAGTGAACGTTGGCCATTCCAACCAAAATCATCATCAGGTAAGTTGTTATTGTCTTTGAATGGCATTTCAATGGTGTAAGACAAGCAATTAAACTCGTTGCCAACCCAATTTGCACCCACTGTCAAATTCGCTTCGTTTGGTGCGTCTTTGTCATAACCATATTCATCTTGAAAGTCAGGACTTGCCATCGAGAAGGCTGCCTTGAAGCTTTCTTCTAATTGATGGCGAGTCTCATTGTAGCTTGGTGTGCCTTCTGTACCTGCTGCAAAGACATAAGGAATGGCTTCGTCGCCATGAATGTCCAAGAATAAATCCACACCTGTTTCAAACATTTTTTGGCGTACATAATATACTTCTGGGCTGGTCTCGATACTTGGTTGTGCCCATTCGCGGTTTAAGTTAGCACCGGCGGCGTTGGTGCGTAGGTTGCCTAGATAAGCACCATCAGGATTCATATTGGGTACAACATAGAATGTTGCGCAATCCAAAATGGCACGAGAGGTTGGGTCTTGACTGTCCAATAAACGGCTTAAAAAACCTTCGATAAACCATTCTGCCATGGTTTCACCTGGGTGTTGGCGAGCGATGACCCAAATTTTCAAATCACTTGCAGCTTGGTTACCAATGGTCAATAAATTGATATCGCGGCCTTGTACTGTCGAACCTAAGTCATCAATTTGAGACAAGCCGCTGCCTTGTGCTTCGCCCAGAAGGTTCAGATGCTGTTCATATGAGTATGGTTCAAAGTAAGCATAATAAATACTGTTGCCAAGTGGGGTGTGTTCAATACTCAAAACACCGTTCTCGTAACGTGTTGGCACGCGAAACCAATTCACGCGATCATAAGACGCAACGGCTTGGTAATCTATCCAGCCATCTGGATAAGCAGATGTGCCTGCATTGTCAAAATGCATCACCAAATTGCTGTAACTGGCCCCTTGTACACGAAAGTAGAACCATTGTTTAAATTCAGAAGCATTGTCTTCACGTAATTGTAATTGGATATTCTCTAAGTCGCTTGCGTCAACCACCACAACGCTGCCGGCATCAAACTGGGTACTGATCTTCATGTGTCTCTTTCTTTCATGCGATGTCATCAAACTGTATGGGTCTATTCTAAACCCATTTGCAAATAAACTAAACCATATAAAAAAGCACACCCGAAGGTGTGCTTTTTATTGAAAATTCGTTTTAGTGAATTACTTTTTTGCAGATGCAGCTGATACAGCAGAAGCAGTTGCTTTTGCTGCAGATGTTGCAGCTTGGCTAGCAGCTTGTTGAGACTGTTTTACAGTTTGAGCAACATTGCGCTGAACTTCTTTTGCAGTTTGTTGCAAAGAAGAAACGGTGCTTTGCGTTGCTTCTAAAGAGCTTTGTACTTGATCAAATAAAGTATGCAATTGCTCAGGAGCAGATTCACGTAAAGTTGAAATCTGTTTTTTAATGTTGTCTTGAGTTGAAGTCAATTGGCTCTCTGCAATCACTTGGCTTTTTTGTTGCAAAGCTTCGGCCCAGTTGTACAAAGATTGCAAATGTTCACGAACGTGCTCATTGTTTGCGTTAACAAATTCAGCCGCTTTGTGAGATGCATCTTGTGGGTTTGTAGAAACAGTTTGAAACCAGCTATTTGCACAATCATGGCTGTGTGAAATCAATTTTTTGGTAAAATCAATGTTTAATTTCATTAATTCTTCGGCACTTTGCAAAGCAACTTCTGTGGCTTTGTTGAATTGTGTCAAAGTTTCTAAACCAGATTTATTTAAAGCTTCATTAAAATTCTGCATTACAAACATCTCCATTGATTAATCATCGTAAAAGTAATGTGAATACTGTGGGATATACAGTATAAGGGTTTGCAGCCACTTCATACTTATAGCATATTAATGAGCTGACTGTTTCTAGCAAAGTTGTCACCATCATAAATGTTGCAGTGCAAAAAAACAAGCGCTTTTTGAAATATTTTTTTGAATTAAGTGTTTTGTTTTTGCTAAATATCCAATAAGACATTATCATAGCTACTCAGAACATCAAGGAGAGCAAGCATGGTTGGCGAAAAACGCATTATTAAAAAATATCCAAACCGTCGCTTATATGACACTGCAATTAGTGGTTATATCACGATAGCAGATGTAAAACAAATGATAATTGAATACAGCGATATCCAAGTCATTGATGCAAAAACTGGAATTGATTTAACCAGGCAAGTTATGTTGCAAATACTGTTAGAAGAAGAAGGTGGTGGTACGCCGCTTTTGAATGATGAGATGTTGTGTCAAATGATCCGAATGTATGGACAGGCATCACAAACCATATTGGGTCAGTTTTTAGAGCAAAATATGAAAATTTTTGGTACTTGGCAAAAAAATGCACAAGAGCAGGCCAAAAACGTGAGCGACAGCAATACATGGTTGCGTCCATTCACTGAGAACATGCCCATTGGCAATCAGTCTTTTGTGGATTGGCAAAAATCGCTACAGCAACAAACCATGCGCTTTTGGCAAGATGTGGGCATGATTCAAAAGAAAACTGACTGATTCATTGCTATAATCTGTTGCTCGATTGTGTTTGTTGGAGATTTTGTATGCCTGTTTTAACCTTGTTGTTCCGTCCTTATTGCAGCTTGTGTCATGATATGTTGGCCAAGCTTAAGCCTTATCAAGAACAATATTCTTTTGAAATCAATGTGATTGATGTTGATGAGGATGACGCTTTGGTTGAAAAATACAATGAATTGGTTCCTGTCCTTTTGTACGGAGAAACTGAAATTTGCCATTGGCATTTGGATGAAAAACGATTGAGTGCATATTTGGCCACTTTCAGTTAAAATCAATCCCCTAAATTCTTTCTTTTTCATCAACTCACCACATTTTGTTGCAATTACAAAATGGTTTTGTCCTGGACACTTATCACGAACTTATGAAACATATTCGAAATTTTTCTATTATTGCCCACATCGACCATGGTAAATCAACTTTAGCCGACCGTTTTATTCAATACTGCGGGGGACTAGAAAACCGCGAAATGAGTTCTCAAGTATTGGATTCTATGGACATTGAAAAAGAGCGTGGTATTACCATTAAAGCGCAAACTGCTGCTTTAAACTACAAAGCCCGTGATGGTCAAATCTACAACTTAAATCTGATCGATACCCCAGGACACGTTGACTTCTCGTATGAAGTTTCTCGCTCATTGTCTGCTTGTGAAGGTGCGTTATTGGTCGTGGATGCTTCTCAAGGCGTTGAAGCACAAACGGTTGCTAATTGTTATACGGCATTGGACTTGGGTGTTGAAGTTATTCCTGTATTAAATAAAATTGATTTGCCTGCTGCTGAGCCTGAACGTGTGGCGCAAGAAATTGAAGATGTGATTGGAATTGAAGCCACTGATGCGGTTAGAACATCTGCGAAAAGTGGCATTGGCTTAGAGGATGTTTTGGAAGAAGTGATTGCCAAAATACCAGCCCCCACTGGCGACCCTGAAGCACCTGTTAAAGCCTTAATTATTGACTCATGGTTTGATAATTATGTGGGTGTGGTGATGCTTGTTCGTATGATTGATGGCGTATTAAAAGTTAAAGACAAAGTGCGCTTTATGGCAACCAAAGTCGAATCCTTGGTTGAACAAGTGGGTGTGTTTACCCCCAAATCGGTTCAGCGTTCTGAATTGCGTTCGGGTGAAGTGGGTTTCTTAATCACAGGCATTAAAGAGTTACAGGCTGCCAAAGTAGGTGACACTGTGACTTTGTCTAATCGTCCAGCACAGACAGCATTGCCAGGTTTTAAAGACGTACAATCTCAAGTTTTTGCAGGTTTGTATCCTGTAGAAAGCCATGACTATGATAATTTGCGTGATGCCTTAGAAAAGCTACAGCTGAATGATGCATCGCTTCGCTATGAGCCAGAAGTTTCACAAGCCTTGGGTTTTGGCTTTCGCTGCGGTTTCTTAGGGCTTTTGCATTTGGAAATTGTGCAAGAGCGTTTAGAGCGTGAATTTGATATGGACTTGATTACCACGGCTCCAACGGTAATTTACCAAGTTCTATTAAAAGATGGTGAACAAATTCAAGTTGAAAACCCATCAAAATTGCCTGAACTAGGTTACATTGAAACCATTTTTGAACCCATTATTGATGCCACCATTTTAGTGCCCCAAGAATATGTTGGTGCGGTGATGACATTGTGTAATCAAAAACGTGGTATGCAAACGAATATGCAGTATATGGGTCGTCAAGTGATGTTAAGTTACGAATTGCCAATGAACGAAGTGGTCATGGATTTCTTTGATAAATTAAAATCAACCAGTCGCGGCTATGCTTCACTTGATTATGATTTCAAAGAGTTCCGTGCAGGTCGTTTGGTGAAACTGGACATTCTGGTGAACGGCGAAAAAGTCGATGCCTTAAGCCTGATTGTACACAAAGATACCGCGCAATACCGTGGCCGTGAATTGGTTTCTAAAATGCGTGAATTGATTCCACGTCAAATGTTTGACATTGCCATTCAGGCTGCTATTGGTGGTCAAATTATTTCGCGTGAAACGGTGAAAGCCTTGCGTAAAAACGTTTTGGCCAAATGTTATGGTGGCGATATTTCACGTAAGCGCAAATTGCTTGAGAAGCAAAAAGCCGGTAAGAAGCGCATGAAGCAAGTGGGTAACGTGGAGATTCCACAAGAAGCATTCTTGGCGATTTTACAAGTCGGAGACAAATAACCATGTCAAATACCATGTTTTTTGGCGCCATCGCAGCATTCGTTGTTGGTTTGGTGATGTACCTAAAAAGCAATAAAAAACGCCAAGAAAGCGGTGAGTGGTCCAATGTTTTGCAATGGGGCTATTTGTTAATGATGATTGGTGTCTTTGGCGTCATGGCCAAATTCATCAGCTTCACCGCTATTTTGTTAATTTTTACCGTGGGTACGGGCATCATTTATGGCATTGGTAAAGTACAGGCCAAAAACAAAACAAAAATGAAAGACCCTGCTGACAATCATCTAATTGATTACATGAGCGGGTTTTTCCCCATTATTTTGATTGTATTTGTACTCAGAACCTTTGTTGCAGAACCATTTCAAATCCCATCAAGCTCAATGCGTCCTGGTTTGGTTGTGGGTGATTTCATTTTGGTGAAAAAATTCTCTTATGGCGTTCGTTTGCCGATTTTGAATACAGTGGTGATTCCGACTGGCAAAGTAGCACGTGGTGACGTTGCTGTGTTTAATTTTCCAGAGAATACCAGTATTAATTTCATTAAACGCATTGTTGCCATTCCAGGAGACACCATTGAATACAAGGATAAAAACCTCAGTATCAATGGGCAAGCGGTACCAACAGAATACGTTGGCGAAAACAGCTACTTAGAGCAAACCCAATATGGTATTAGTGAATTGAGTATGGTTGAGCGTTCAGAACGTTTGGATGAACACAATTACCATACTTTTATCAATCCACAGTTTCCAAGTGTAATTCCACAATTGGTGCGCGAAACATTTGCAGATAAAGACCAATGCGAATATTATGGTGCAAATGGATTCAAGTGTCAGGTTCCTGCTGGCAAGTATTTTGCCATGGGAGACAACCGAGACAACAGTGAGGACAGCCGTTATTGGGGTTTTGTTGATGATTCTTTGTTGGTCGGAAAAGCATCTTTGGTTTGGATGAACTTCAAAGACCTGTCTCGTGTAGGTACTGCAATCCAGTAACAACAGACAATGCAAGTGCAAGCACAGTAAGCATGTCTTACTGTGCTTTGTTCTTTTCAGGCTAATTTGCCATTTTAGGAACATAAAAAAATATGAATATTTTAGATAAAAAGATGGCGCAAAAGGCAAAAGCAAACCAGCTTGCGCTTGAGCGCCTACAAAAAAGAATTACCTATGTGTTTAAAGATGAGGCTTTGTTATTACAAGCATTAACCCATCGCAGTTTCAGCAGTAAAAACAATGAACGTTTTGAATTCATAGGTGATTCAATTTTAAATTACTCTGTCGCCAAAATGCTTTTTGAAGCTTTTCCTAAACTTAGCGAAGGTGAGTTATCTCGTTTTCGTGCTAACTTGGTAAACCAAGATACATTGGCTGAAATTGCAAATGAATTAGAATTGGGAGATGTTTTGTTTTTGGGCACGGGTGAGTTAAAAAGTGGTGGATTTCGCCGCCCATCCATTTTGTCTGATGCCATGGAAGCCATGTTTGCTGCCATTAGCTTTGACAGTGATTTTTTACAAGCAGAACAAATTATTCGTGGCTTGTATGCTGAGCGTGTTCGCACCATTGATATTAATACGCAAAGCAAAGACTCGAAGACTTTATTACAGGAAGCCTTACAAGCCAGCCGCTTACCATTACCTAAGTACCGAATCGTGGAGCAAAAAGGTGAAGCACATGAACAGGTTTTTGTGGTGGAATGCGACTTGGGTGAGTTAGGACATCAAACACATGCCTCAGCCCACAGCCGACGATTAGCAGAACAAATGGCGGCCAAAGAAGCATTGAACTATTTACAATCATTAGCAAAAAAGAATTAAGGAACAGCATGCAAAATACTGATTTTCGTTGTGGGTTTGTAGCCATTGTTGGTCGACCTAACGTTGGTAAATCAACCCTGATGAACCATTTAATTGGCCAAAAAATCAGCATTACCTCGAAAAAAGCACAAACAACTCGTCATAAAGTAACGGGCATTTATACAGACGAAACAACCCAATTTGTCTTTGTTGACACCCCAGGTTTTCAGACCTACCACCGCAATGCTTTAAATGATCGTTTGAATCAAAACGTGACCGAAGCCATTCATGGTGTGGATGCCATTGCATTTGTGGTAGAAGCGATGCGTTTTACCGATGCAGACAGAACCGTGCTTGCACAATTGCCAAAAGACACGCCAGTTGTTTTGGTGGTGAATAAGCTAGACAAAGCCAAAGACCGCATGGCTTTAAAAGCCTTTATTGATGAAATTTTGGCTTATTATGAATTTGCCGGTTATGAAGTGGTCAGTGCCAAACATGGTCAGCGCATTCATGATTTATTGAATAAATTGCGTGGATTCTTGCCACAAGGTGAACCTTTGTATCCAGAAGACATGGTAACGGACAAAAGTAGCCGTTTCTTGGCCATGGAGATTGTGCGCGAAAAACTATTCCGTTACATGGGTGAAGAATTGCCATATTCAATGAATGTGGAAGTCGAGGCTTTTGAAGAAGAGCCAGGCCTTTATAGCATTTTTATTGCAGTTTTGGTTGACCGTGACAATCAAAAAGGCATGGTTATTGGCAAAAATGGCGAGAAATTGAAAAAAATCTCGACTGAAGCTCGCCTGGACATGGAAGCATTATTCCAAACCAAAGTTTTCTTAAAAGTATGGGTCAAAGTGAAATCTGGTTGGGCTGATGACATTCGTTTTTTAAACGAATTGGGTTTGTAATTTTATTACAGGCAGCCTGAAGCCATAAAAAGCCAATATACTGTGACGGTACATTGGCTTTTCTTATCCATGCGATTGTATTGAAAATAGGGTTGATTGTGCTTTTGTAGGGTCAGAACAAATGGTACATTTTTACGGGTTGTTATTGGGGGTTTTATGAAATTCGTGGTTATTTTGATGCCTTTGTTATTGGCTTTGTCGGGTTGTTATGGTCGCGAAGATGCCCAAGAGCACCAATACATTGCACAGTCAAAAATGGTGCTTCAAGAGCGGCTAGCACCGCTAGGCAAAGTTGAGTTTGGTCAAATTGAGTTTTATGCTCGTCAAAATGATCATTACATGGCCATTTGTGGTGAATACCAATTCATAGAGGATGCGGCTCATCAAAAAGAGGACATGAAACACTTTATTTTGACGCACACTGGTGCAGGTGAAAGTAACAATATTCCCATTTCGCAATGGAAGTCTTTAATTGGTCAAATTAATGGCGTTACTGAAGTTGATGTAGATACAGCATATCGACAATATTGTACCAATTGATATCGTTAAACAATCAGGCAATGCTCACAGAAGGGCATCGCCTGATTTTTTTGAATGCTGAGTTGGTCTAATAACCCTGCTATTTTTTCAATCTGTTAGTGATTACTTAAACAAATCTTTAACTTTACCAAAAATACCATCAAGTGCTTCAGATGCAGCATCCGATGCAGAGTCACTCAATGATTGGCTTAATTCATCAATCTTACCCTTAGCTGATTCAATGAATTCACCACCAGCATCCGTAATTTGTTGTGGGATATCACCCAACGAATCAACTGATATGTCTTTTAAGCCATCAAGATTGATGCTATCTAATCCTGAAGTTACTTGCTCTTTGATTTCTTCGATTTTTTGTGTGATGTTGTCCATAAGGATTCCTGTTCTATTAAGATTGACATAATATCGTATATTAAGAAGCAATCAAACCAACAATTGAGGCGATTAGTTGTTTTGGAGGTGAGTAAAAGAAAATACAGTGATCAGTTGACTGGCCACGTACCAAAGATAGCATCATTGAAAATGAAGGAGTCTGGGGACGGCAAGAGAGTTGTTTGAACTGATGAAGTTAGTACCAAAAATGGATAAAGTGTTATTTATTCTGAAATAAGCTGATTGAGTATAAAATTTACATCAAAAAATAGATATTCATTGGGATTTACCCCATGTAATGTTAAAATCTTGCATCTTAAAATCTTGTCAGTTCAAGTGTGAACTTTACGAGATGATGCTAAATATTTTTTGTGTGCGCGTTGGTGTACACAATTTCAAAAAAGACAATTTATGAGTAACGAAATCTTAGAACAGGCAAGGCGTAGACGCACTTTTGCTATTATTTCGCATCCGGATGCGGGTAAGACCACTTTAACCGAGAAATTGCTGTTGTTTTCTGGTGCGATTAAATCAGCAGGTACAGTAAAAGGTAAAAAATCAGGCAAGTTTGCGACTTCTGACTGGATGGACATTGAAAAGCAACGTGGTATTTCAGTGGCTTCTAGTGTCATGCAGTTCGATTACCGTGACCACTCAGTGAATCTATTGGATACCCCAGGACACCAAGACTTCTCTGAGGATACTTACCGTGTATTGACTGCAGTTGACAGTGCCTTGATGGTGATTGATGCTGGTAATGGTGTGGAAGCGCAGACCATTAAATTACTGAATGTTTGTCGTTTACGCAATACGCCCATTGTCACGTTCATGAACAAATATGACCGTGAGGTACGTGATTCATTGGAATTGCTAGATGAAGTCGAAAGTGTTCTAAAAATTCGCTGCGCACCTGTGAGCTGGCCTATTGGTATGGGCAAGAGTTTTCGCGGGGTTTATGACATTCTGAATGACCGTGTGCACTTGTTTGAAGCAGGCACTGAGAAGTTGACGCTTGAGTTTGAAACCATCGAAGGCATTAACAATCCTCGTTTGGATGAGTTATTTCCATTGGAGATGGAACAATTTCGCATGGAAATTGAGTTGGTTCAGGCTGCCTCTAATCCATTTAACCTAGAAGAATTTCTGGCAGGTGAGTTAACGCCCGTCTTCTTTGGTTCGGCCATCAATAACTTTGGTGTGCGCGAAATTTTAGATGCACTGATTGATTGGGCGCCACCGCCAAAACCACGCGATGCAACCGTGCGTGTGGTGGAGCCGGACGAAGAAAAATTCTCTGGTTTTGTGTTTAAGATCCAAGCCAATATGGACCCTAAACATCGGGACCGCATTGCATTTATGCGTGTGTGTTCGGGAAAATTTAACCGTGGCATGAAAATGAAGCATTTGCGCATTAACCGCGATATTTCAGCCTCCAGTGTGGTGACATTTATGTCGCATGATCGTGAGTTGGTTGAAGAAGCTTATGCTGGCGATATCATTGGTATTCCGAATCACGGCAATATTCAAATTGGCGATAGCTTCAGTGAAGGTGAGCAATTAGCATTTACTGGCATTCCATTCTTTGCCCCAGAAATGTTCCGCAGTGTACGAATTCGCAATCCATTGAAAATGAAGCAGTTGCAAAAAGGTTTGCAACAACTGGGTGAAGAAGGTGCCGTACAGGTCTTTAAGCCGAATAATGGCGGTGATTTGATTTTGGGTGCTGTGGGGGTGTTGCAGTTTGAAGTGGTGGCTTCACGCTTGGCCGCAGAATATGGTGTTGATGCCATTTTTGACAATGTATCGATATGGTCTGCTCGTTGGATTTCATGTGAAAACAGCAAAAAGTTGGCTGAATTTGAAAAAGCCAATGCCATGAATTTGAGTGTTGATGCAGGCGATACTTTGGCTTATTTGGCGCCTAATCGTGTTAATTTGGCACTGACTCAAGAACGTTGGCCTGACATTGTATTCCATGAGACACGTGAACATTCAGTGAATTTAACAGAACGATAATCCAGTAATCATGCTTAAAGCAGCCTGAAAGTGGGTATACATCACTTTCAGGCTGCTTTTTTATAAGGACATAGTATGTTAAGCAATATTAGTCAGTTTTTTGAGTCCTCACCGGTTCGGGTAGATATTGCACTGTCGGTAATTAGCATTGTTGGGTTAATGCTGTTTCGGGCGGGGCTCATTGTCATGAGTTTTAAACGCAATCCCAATATGTCACTTGATGCGAAACGACGCAGCATGGTTGTTTCTCGCAATATTACTATATTGGCTTGTTTGATGGCGCTGTTTATTATCTGGTCGTCCCAAATCCAAACTTTGGCGCTGTCCATGGTTGCTGTGGCTGCGGCCATGGTGCTGGCAACCAAGGAGTTGATTATGTGTCTGTCCGGCAGTGTGCTGCGTGCAAGCACACGGCTTTACTCTGTGGGTGATTACATCGAGGTCGGTGAGGTCAAAGGACGTGTGATTGACATTACCATGCTGAACACTGTGGTGAAGCAAATAGGCATTAATAACCACTTAACAGGCAAAACAGTCTCATTTGCCAACAGCATTTTGCTCAGTCAAAATGTGATGAAAGACAGTGTTTTTGGTGCATTTATTGTGCATTACTTTGAAATTCCAATGCTGATTACTTTGAATCCCGAAGGGGCAATTAATTTCGTTCACAACAAAATTGTCCAATATTGCTCACCTTACTTAGAAGAAGCAGATAAACATTTTCAACTTTTAAAAATTGAAAAGCTGTATTTGATTCCTTCAGTGGAACCTTTGGTTAAAATTGAACCTCACAATGACAAGCTGCACACATTGGCTATTCGCATTGTTGTGCCCATGAAAGAGCGCCAGCGCATTGAGCAAGATGTTATTAGAGAGTTTTTGATGTACCAATACCATCAGGAGCGAAGCTAAAAACCAGACCGGTTCCAAAGCTGGCATAAGGCGAAGGAGTGAGCATGAGCATCAAAATGTGGCCAGCTTCAGAACAACCCAGAGAGAAACTGCTACAACAAGGTGCCAAAGCATTAAGCGATGCCGAGTTATTGGCGATTGTCTTGCGTACAGGAACTATTGGCCACAGTGCAGTGGATTTGGCTCGGATGCTGTTGATGCGTTTTGGCTGTTTGAGCAATGTTTTGCATGCTTCTTTATTGGATTTAGGACAGCAAAAAGGCATTGGGCAAGCTGCTTATTTGCAGTTTCAAGCCATTTTGCATTTGAGTGAGCGTGTTTTAAAAGAAGACATTGAAAGCGGTGAGTTTTTGCATAATAGCCAAGCCGTTGCTAATTATTTGCGATTGCGCATGGGGCATTTGAGCCATGAGTGTTTGTTGGTTATTTACTTAAATTCACAGCATCAAGTCATTACGATGGAAGAGCTTTGTTCAGGTGGCTTAAGTGAACAGCACGTCTCACCAAGATTGCTGGTTGGTGAGGCATTAAAGCAACAAGCGGCGGCTTTGGTCTTCGTACACAATCATCCTGGTGGTTTGCCTGTTTTTTCCAAAGAAGATTGTGTTTTTACCCAGAAAATGGATGAAATATTGGCACCGCTGGACATTGTTGTGCTGGATCATTTTTTAATAGCCAAAGACAAAATGGTTTCGTTATCCATGCAAAATACAACGGCTGGCAATAAAAAAACCATCGCGTAGATGGTTTTTTTATTTCAATTAATTACTTCCAATAGCGCCACCAAGGGATTTCATCGCTTTGCCAATCTAGGTTAATGAATTGACTTTGTGGGAAGTTTTTTGCCAAAACACGATTGGTGTCTTCGCTCAATTGCTGATTGCCCATTTTAGCGTAAGCTGTTTTCATGATAACCAGTGCTTCTTCTACATATTGCGTATTTTGGAAACCTGTTACAATGTTCTGCGCGCGATTGGCTGCTGCAATATAAGCACCACGCTTCATGTAGTATCGTGCCACAGAGATTTCATGACCTGCCAAAGCATCAACCAATTTGGTCATGCGCTCAGCAGCATCAGCAGCATAAGTGCTGTCAGGGTATTTGGTGAGGATTTGCGAGAAAGCATAATAAGCTTCTTTATTGGCTTTTGGATCGCGATCCGCCCAATCTTGCTTGGACAGTTTGTTAATGAAAGAAGTATCTTCATTGAACAATGTTAAACCACGCAAATACCAAACATAATCCAGATTTGGATGCATCGGGTGTTGTTGCTCAAAACGATCTAAAGCTGCTAAGGCTTTTTCTGGCTCAGCATCTTTGTAGTAAGCGTATGCGATGTCCAGTTGAGCTTGTTGTGCGTAACGACCATTAGGAAAACGTGCTTGTAACAGTTCATATAATTTAATGGCGCGAGTATAATTACTTTTTTGTAACTGCTCATTCGCTTCAGTATACAATCTCTCCACCGGCCAAGACTGTGTAATTTGTGCATCTTTATCATTACTTGTGCTTTGTTTATTAGCACAGGCAGTTAGGCCTAGCATAATACCAATACTGGTTACCATTAAAAGTTTTTTCATGAAAGTCACATCCTTGAATAATGACAGTGATTATAAC
>JASLBZ010000178.1 GCA_030146285.1 Neisseriaceae bacterium
CTCATCAAGTTTTAACAAACAAAGCTTGCGGTTTGATTTTAATTGAAACAATACTGAATCTTATCTATTTGATGAAGTAAACATATTTTAAACTGTTACTCAACTTTAAACCGTTAGGATGGCATATGAAGGGCCAAATTATAGAATTTCAGATTCAAAGCAATATTGGCATTATCATGGGTGAAGATGGGAATCGCTATGAATTTATGGCTGATGAATGGAAAGAACAATCAAAACCCATGAGGGGCTTAAAAGTCAATTTTAATGCCCAAGGGTCTCAGGCAATCGCCGTTTATCGGGTAATCGCTAACCGACAAGAAACCCAGTTTACTGAAATAAACTCAGCTTCAAGTTACTCATCAAATGATGAAAACCATGGCCCATTCGATTGGTATGTTTCAGCGTTCAAGAATTACGCTCAGTTCAGTGGTCGCTCACAAAGGCGTGCTTATTGGTTTTTTGTCTTATTTAACATGATTGCAGCATTTGTAACAGCGTTTATTGATGGGTTTATTTTTGGTGAGCCATCTGTATTTTATGGCTTATATGCCCTTGTAGCCTTGATTCCAGGTATTGCTGTTAGTATTCGTCGTTTACACGATATCGGAAAATCAGGTTGGACTATGCTATTTGGTTTGATTCCGCTGATCGGTCCTATTTTATTACTGATTTGGTTCGTTCAGCCAAGTGAGGCTTATGAAAACCAATACGGTCCTTATCAGCCGTAATTCCAGTCAAAAAAAAGCCGCCTTATGGGCGGCTTTTCCAATCCAATCGTGATAACGATTAAATTTGAATCTCAACAATGTTCACCATCAAACCATGCCTTGTGCACGAATGCGCGAACCAATGTTTTCTAACTTATTCAATGCTGACAAGTATGCTTTGGCACTGGCAACGATTACATCCGTATCTGCCCCTTGGCCATTAACAATATTGCCATTTTTACTTAAACGAACAGTCACTTCACCTTGACTTTCCGTACCTGCGGTAATCGCATTAACAGAATACAATTGCAATTCAGAATCGCTGTTGGCGATGCTTTCAATCGCTTTGAATACCGCATCAACAGGGCCTGAACCATTTTGCAATGAACGAACTTCTTTGTTGTTTTCTTCAAAAACGATTTCTGCTGTTGGCTGCTCGCCTGTTTCGGTCTGAATGCGCAAAGAAACATAACGATAACGCTCATTACCAGTGCTTAAACTGTCGTCTGACACCAATGCATACAAATCTTCATCGAAAATTTCACGCTTTTTATCTGCTAACTCTTTAAAATTCGCAAAAGCAGCATTCAAAGCTTGTTCACTTTCCAAAACAATACCTAAATCTTGTAATTTACTTCTGAAAGCATTGCGACCTGATAGCTTGCCCAAAGTCAGGCGGTTATTGCTCCAACCTACAGATTCCGCAGACATGATTTCATAGGTTTCACGGCATTTTAAAACACCATCTTGGTGAATACCTGATTCATGTGCAAAAGCATTTGCACCCACAATCGCTTTATTCGGTTGCACAGGATATCCCGTAATGGTTGAAACCATTTTTGAGGTTGGTACAATTTGTGTGGCGTCGATATTCACATCCAAGCCAAACAAATCATGGCGTGTTTTCAGTGCCATCACAATTTCTTCTAAGCTAGCATTGCCTGCACGCTCACCCAAACCATTAATGGTACACTCGACTTGTCGTGCACCACCTTGAACGGCAGCCAAAGAGTTCGCCACAGCCATGCCCAAATCGTTGTGACAATGGCTAGACCAAATCACTTGATCACCGCCTTTGGTCATGTTGATTAGGTCACGAAAGAACTGTTCGGTTTTATAAGGTACAGAATAACCCACGGTATCGGGGATATTAATGGTGGTCGCACCAGCGCTAATCACTTCACCACAAATTTCAGCCAAGAATGTCAAATCAGACCGCAACGCATCCTCACAAGAGAATTCAACATCACTGGTGTATTCTGTTGCAATTTTGACCGCGTTAACAGCTGCCGCAATCACCTCTTTTGGCTTCATTTTTAATTTTTGCTCCATGTGTAAAACGCTGGTTGCGATAAACACATGAATGCGTTGTTTGGCAGCCTTGCTAATAGCCTCTCCTGCTGCACGCACATCTTTTTCATTGGCTCTGGCTAAAGAGCACACAGTCGATGTCTTAATGGCTTCTGCAATGCTCGCAATGGCATCAAAATCCCCTGGACTGGCAGCAGCAAAACCTGCTTCAATCACGTCAACACCTAATTTTTCTAATTGTCGAGCAATGCGCAGCTTCTCATCTTTGGTCATGGCTGCACCTGGAGATTGTTCTCCATCTCGTAGTGTTGTATCAAATATAATGACGCGTTTGTTCTCAGTCATATGTCGTTCCAATGGCTCTGTAGCTCTATTTTTTAGAAAAGTATTCAAATCAATAGGACGTCCTTGAATTTCAGCCAAAGTGGTCATCTGCTCCAGTTTTGCCAGAGGCATAGATCCACGTGTTCGCCATTTGTAAATGGCTGCCGTACTAATGCTGTCATCTGGGAATTGCTCTTTTAGAGCAGAAGACAATGCATTAACACCACCAAAATAGTCGATAAGACGTTCAATATCGATTTGCATAAAAGACCTTTTGTCCAAAAATATATATAATTGTTGATTCGTAAGCTTGATATGCATACTACTGGATAAATTAGACACAATGCAACCACTTTTTACAAAAAAGTTCAAAAACAATATCTTTTATGATTTTTTTATTATTTTGTAGACTTATTGTCCAAAAAGACGAATCTGCAATAAACTCATGTCTTGCGTTATAATGCAATTAATTCAAATGCTTTTAGAGAAAAACCATGTCGCAGCAACTCAATTGGACAGAAAAACAACAACAGCATTTTGCACTGTGGATTTCTGAGAACAGCCACAAAGCGCCCAAAAATATCATCTTGGCTAGCAATAACTTAAATGCAGATGATGCCATTGCTCTGGCTAATGCCAATACCGGCTTTATTTGGCAAAGTGATTTCCACCAAGCCAAACAATTGTTGGCAGCCATGAAGCGCCGCTTACAAAACACCAAAAAAAAAGCGAAAGTACCTGATAATATTGGGGAACGTTTTCACCGCCACCGCATGCAACAAGGACAAATCAGTCGCATTTTGTCGCATTTATTGGTTCGAGTCTCACCAAACTTTGTACTGGACTTACCTCGTGCACCGGACATACAGGCAGCCTTAACATCGGCAGGCATCCGAACACCTGAACAGGATATCTTGATTCCATTACAAGCATTATTAGGCTACATTGGTGCGCATGAGTGGTACAAACAAGGTGTCAGTATTCTCGCACTGGACAAACACAAAATTCACGTTCCTTTTGGTGTTTTCTCACCACTACGAGGTGAGTATTTGGATTTACTAATGCAAGCGACCTTACCAACTCATGCCAAAGTTGCATTGGACATTGGTACGGGAAGTGGTGTATTGGCGGCTATTTTGGCTAAAAAAGGCATGGAGAAAATCATTGCCACAGACAATAGCCCTATTGCCATCCAAACCGCCAAAGACAATATTGAGCGCCTGGGCTTGAGTGATCAAGTTACAATCTTAGAACAAGAATTCTTCCCCAATGAAACAGCAGATATCATTGTCTGCAATCCACCTTGGCTACCGGCAAAACCATCAAGCACCATTGAAACTGCTTTGTATGACCCTGACAGCAAAATGTTACTGGGTGTATTACAACAAGCCAAAGAGCATTTAGGCCCCCATGGTCAGCTGTGGATTGTAATGTCCGACTTAGCAGAGCATCTGGGTCTTCGTTCAACAAGCTTTTTGGAAGATGCTTTTACCAAACATGGCTGGACAGTGGTAAATCAACTTAAAACCCAAGCCAAACACAATAAGGCACAAGACAGTGACGATACCTTGGCCTTTGCCAGAGAAAAAGAAGTGACTTCTTTGTATATTTTGAAACGGATGCCAACTAATCAGTAGCCTGCAAGACAACAATAAAGGAATGTTATGCAAATTTGGGTTGATGCCGACGCATGTCCAGTGGTCATCAAAGATATTTTATTTCGTGCAGCTGTGCGTGAAGAGGTGAGTGTCACACTTGTTGCCAATCGCAGCATGCACACACCACCTTCGCCTTACATCAAAAGTAAAGTGGTTGCCCATGGCTTTGATGAGGCTGACAATGAAATTGTGCGCTTAATTGAATTGAATGATCTGGTGATTACTTCTGATATTCCTTTGGCTTCGGATGCTTTGCACAAACAAGCCATTGTGATTAGCTCTCGTGGCGAGCCATTTACCGAAGAAACCATACAAGAGCGACTCACCATGCGTGACTTTATGGACACCATGCGTGGAAGTGGCATTCAAACAGGAGGCCCTGCTCCTTTATCTGCCAAAGACCGACAATCATTTGGGCAAAGTTTGGATAAGTGGCTGCATTTACGCCGACGCTTATCCACATAAGCCCAGTACAAAAAAAAACAGCAACCAAGACAGTTGCTGTTTTTTTATTTATTTGACAGTTTTTTTCTTACTCGGATCTTGTAAGTAATGTACCAATGCATCGCTTGCCGACATAATGTGTTCATATACAAACTGGCCTGCTTCTTCAAATTTAGCTTCTTGGCACAATCGTAAGATGTGCTCATGTTCTTGCTGTTCTACCAACTGAGCAGAGGTCATGAAGTCTTGCATGTGTGTATAACGCTCTGTTTGACTGAACAATTGACGAATCAACTGCACAGTCCGTGGGCGAATGGGCATATCATAAAATGACATGTGAAAAAGTGCATTGTAATGATTCCAACTTTGAATGTCTTCTTCTGCCGCAGCAGTACCCAATTTATTCAAATACTCTTCACAAGTTGCCCAGTTTTTAGCCGTGAGCAAAGGCCCTGCATCTACCAATAAATCACGCTCTAACAAAGCACGCATTTTCAGCAGCTCTTGCACATCACTCAAATCCAAACTGACAACGCGTGCGCCTTTGTGATTGTCAATTTTAATCAAACCTTCTGCATCCAATTGGCGAAGTGCCTCACGCAATGGTACACGAGAAATGCCATATTCTTGCGATAAGGCCTCTTGCAAAAGAGGCGTCCCCCCCTCAAGCTCACCCGATAAAATACGCTCACGCAATGAATCGGCTGTTGCTTCAGATAAGGTTTGACGCTTAATTAAAGTCATAATAATTCACATTTCTATGGTATTTGAAGGACTCTGTCACAGAGTATAATGAATATTGTATATCAGATTTAATGGAGACAAAAAAAAATCCAAGCTTTTAACTTGGATGTTTGTGGGGTGACTGATGGGGCTCGAACCCACGACAACCG
>JASLBZ010000186.1 GCA_030146285.1 Neisseriaceae bacterium
CAAGAGTCGAACTCGGGACCTTCTGATTACAAGTCAGCTGCTCTACCAACTGAGCTATGCCGGCTTCTCTAAGAAGACGCATTATGCCTACGACTGCCTTTCTTGGCAAGTACTTTTTGTAATTTATTGGCAATAAATCATTATATTTTTGTTTTTAAAAACAATATAAATTTTTTAATTTATATTCCCACTCATGAACACTCATTGCTACAATCATATCATTGTCATTAAAACCAATAAAAAAACATTTAAACAAAGGCAGAGGACGAAAAAATGAGTGCATTGTGTAGCGTTGTTGTTCTTTCTAAAGATGGCAGCAGTCCATTAAAAAATCAAATGCACATTACCAGTACCATGATGTTGGTTTTTGAAAATTATGCTTTTGATTACTGGCAAGAGGCACTAGAAGACCCTCGAGTGATGGCATTTGTTTTGGATGTGTCCCACTTGACCTTAAAACAACTCACCAGCTTTCAGGCTGCTTATCAAAATCATTGGCGAGCTGAAGTCAAAGTGTATTACTGGGAGAGCCAAGCCAAATGGCACGATAAGTTTCCCAACTGGCAAGCCATTACATGTTCAAGCAAAAACACCAAAGCGGTCATTGATTTGGTCAGTGAACACATATCAGCCCAAGCTGCCACGCCCTTTTATTCTGCTCTTCGAGAATATGTCGCACAAAATGCCGATTCGTGGCATACACCTGGCCACTCTAATGGTGACTCTTTGCGCCAAAGCACTTGGGGCAGTGATTTTTATCACTTTGTGGGCCAAAGCATGTGGCAAGCAGATTTGTCTGTTTCGGTACAAAGTTTGGACTCTTTATTGCATCCTGAAGGTGTGATTGATCAAGCACAAAATTTGGCTGCCAAAGCTTTTGGTGCCAAGCGCACATACTTTGCGACCAATGGCTCATCCACAGCCAACAAAGTGATCTTGCAAAGCCTATTGCGCCCAGGCGATACCTTGTTACTGGACAGAAACTGCCACAAATCAGTGCACCACGGTGTTATTTTGTCTGGTGCGAATCCTTTTTATCTGGACAGCTCAATTAATGAAGCTTTGGGTTTATTCACACCAGTACCATTGGAATCCATTTTACAAGCCATTGAAAACCACCCAAACGCCAAAGCATTGATTCTAACCAGCAGCACTTACGATGGCCTGTATTACGATTTAAAACCCATTATCGCAGCAGCACACAAGCATGGCATCAAAGTGATTATTGATGAAGCTTGGTATGGTTTTGCTCGTTTTCACCCAGCATTTCGACCCACTGCATTGGAGCTTGGTGCAGATTACGTTACCCAAAGCACACATAAGACCATGTCAGCCTTCTCTCAAGCCAGCATGGTTCATGTCAATGACCCTGAACTCGATACCCATTTATTGCGTGAAACATTCAATATGCACGCATCCACCAGTCCCCAATACAGCATTCTGGCCAGTTTGGATGTCGCACGCCAACAAATGAGCATGGAAGGTTTTGGCTTGCTCACCCGTGCTTTGGAGTTGGCGCAGTTTTTGCGTGACAAAATCAACGCGATGCGCGTATTCAAGGTTTTGAGTTTAGAAGACATGCTGCCAGAAAGTTTGTTAAGCGATGGCATTCGTTTAGACCCAACCAAAGTGACCATTGATACCCGTGGTTTAGGTATTTCAGGCAGCCAAGTACAAACGATTTTATTTAACCGCTTTCACATTCAAGTAGAAAAATCCACCTTTGCAACGGTCAGTGTTTTGGTCACCATTGGCACCACGCCAGAAAAAACCATGCGCTTAATTCATGCTTTGGAGACTTTGTCACAAGAAACACCCAATCGCAAAAAGCGCATTGATAAACCGGATTTGACCATCCCGCACTTTAGCCATTTGGCTTGCTTGCCCCGTGATGCTTTTTACTCTATTGGTGAACGCCTGCCTATTTTAAAAGGTAAAAAAATGAATACGGCCCTACTGGGTAAGATTTGTTGTGATCAAATCGTCCCCTACCCACCAGGCATTCCTGTCTTGGTTCCAGGACAAATTATTGACGAATCTATCTTGCAATATTTAACCGATTTACTGATTGGTAAAGACAGCATTGAAATCCACGGTTTGATTCACGAAGATGCACATTTGTGTTTGCGAGTTTTGGACAAAGCACCTGAATAAAAAATGCAAATAAAACAAAAAAACCGACATAACTGTCGGTTTTTTTTGTTTTAAACAATCCCAATACTATAAAGCTTATGAAGCCATTTTACGAGTACTCACCAAGCTCATGAAAATCGCAGCACAAAATGCAGGGATGGCAAAACTAAAGAAATTCTGTTGCAGGCTTAAGTGTAAATCGAATAACAAACCCACGGCAAACGGTCCTAAAATAGCACCCAATCGCCCTACACCCAGCGCCCAACCCAAACCTGTTGAACTCATATTGCTCGGATAAAAACGACAAATAAATGCATACAAGCCAATTTGCGTACCAATTGTCGTGGCACCTGTGATGGCCAATAAAACATACAAAGTCAAACTGTTATTAGCAAAACCCAGTGCACAAATGGCAACGGCGGCTGTGAACAAATACACCACCAACACATTGCGACCATTGAATCGATCCATCAACCAGCCACTGCTCAGTGCACCCAATACCGTACCAAAATGGACTGTGAATAAAAAGCTTAAACTAGAACCCAATGGATAACCTGCCTGTACCATGAGTTTTGGTAACCATGACGTTAAACCATATACCACATACAGTGACATAAAACACATCGCCCACAACATTAACGTGCTTTTTGCCCGTCCTTCATGAAACAAATCTGCAATCACGATGCGCGTTTTATTGTCATTGTCGCTATTGCTTTTACTCACACTTGGGTTGGTAAAAACAGTGCCCGTTATATGCTTATACTGAGGATCAACCCGTTTTAAAATAGCGGCCATTTTGTCCCATTGCTTGGTCAAAACCAAGTACGCAGCTGATTCTGGCAACTGCTTCATCAAAATAGGCAAAAACAACAATGGCACTACAGCAACATAAAACACAGCCTGCCAACCAAAAGTCGGAATGATAAACATACCCAATACCGCGGCCAGCATTCCTCCAACAGAATAGCCACTGAACATCAAGCCCACCATTAAACTTCGTTTGCGTTTAGGTGAATATTCACTGGTCAAACTGGTGACCACAGGCATCACCCCGCCCAAACCAATCCCGCCCAAAAATCGACACCAACCAAACTCAGTGGCATTGGTGCTAAAAGCACACAAGAATGTGAATACACTAAAAACCACCACACACAAAGCCGTGACTTTTTTCTTACCCAATTTATCTGACAAAGCACCCAATGTTAATGCGCCAACCATCATACCGATTAAGGTATAACTTCCCAACAAACCTGCTTGTGCACCCGTTAAGCCCCACTCTGTCATGATTTTGGGCAGAATCACTCCCAGCACGGCCAAATCATAACCATCAAAAATAATAATGCATGCACACCAAAAAATGGTCATGCCATGAAATTTATTGAACCTTGCTCCATCGATAATTAAACCGACATCTTGCACTGTTGTTTGCGTTGTTGTTGTCATGCTCTGGTTTCTCCTAATACTGGATATTAAGTCATTTTTATATTTATATAACATCATGCAATAACCACATAAAAACTGGTATTGGCCACTCGAAACCAACACCACTTCTTATGGTTTGGGTCAGAACGAACCCATAACGTGTAAATTCTCACAGCCTTTAAAATTCAATTACCATCTTATGAATTTTGATTCACTTTTTAGAAGATACCACAATACATAATTTTCACAAGGAGAAAATTTTTGATAATAAATGAATAATATTTAATTTATCAAATAGATACAAAACAAAAACAGACATGAGGCCAACAACTAACATAAAAAATGCACTTATTGAATAAATAAGTGCACTCTGAATAAGAAAAGGCAAAATTAACAGCACAATCTTTTTTTCTGTTTACCTGTGATCAATAATGTGTTTTTTATACTATCTT
>JASLBZ010000195.1 GCA_030146285.1 Neisseriaceae bacterium
CGCTACAACAAATCGCTATTAATTTTAGTTTTAACACATCGTCATTCCAAATGGTGCGCAGCAACGATGGGAATGGACGACGGATCACCAAAAAGCCACCATTGCCCTGTTCAACTGCTGCGCCAGATTCATCGACAATGTCTGCCATAATCCCCGGCAATGGCAAAGTACAAGAACCAGGCTTAATCGCAACAGCACCTGGTAATGGTGCAATCATGTTCGAGCCGGTTTCAGTTTGCCACCATGTATCCACAATAGGACAACGTGCACCACCCACCACTTCGTAATACCACATCCATGCTTCAGGGTTAATCGGTTCGCCCACGGTGCCAAGTAAACGCAATGAAGACAAATCGTATTTCTTCGGTAAATCCGCGCCCAATTTAATCAATGAGCGAATCGCCGTTGGTGCGGTATAAAAAGTGGTGACTTTGTGTTTTTCAATCATGCTCCAAAAGCGACCTGCATCTGGGTAAGTTGGGATGCCTTCAAAAACCACTTGTGTCGCCCCAACAGCCAAAGGGCCGTAAGTAATGTACGTGTGACCTGTAATCCAACCCACGTCCGCAGTACACCAAAATACATCGCTGTCTTTATAGTCAAATACCCAATTCATGGTCATGATGGCACCTAACAAATAGCCACCGGTGCTGTGTTGTACGCCTTTGGGTTTACCAGTACTGCCTGAGGTATACAAAATAAACAGTGGGTGTTCTGCACTTACCCATTCAGGCTCGCAAATGCTGGCTTGGCCAGATACCACGTCAGACCACAAAACATCACGACCTGCTACCATATTTACTTTGGTATCAGTGCGTTCAAAAACAATGACTTTTTCAACACTTGGGCAAACGCCATCAGCCAGTGCTTCATCAACCACCGCTTTAAGCGAGCTCACCTTACCACCGCGCACACCTTCATTGGCAGTAATCACCACTTTGGCTGCTGCATCTTGTACACGGTCGCGCACTGCACCCGCAGAGAAACCACCAAAAACCACTGAGTGAATGGCACCCAAACGTGCGCAAGCTTGCATCGCAATCACGGCATTGGCCACCATTGGCATATACAAAACCACACGGTCGCCCTTGGTAACGCCCAATTTTTTCAAGCCATTGGCCAATTGGCAAACACGGTCATGCAATTGTTGGTACGTGATGTTTTCAGTGCTACCATCATCTTGCTCATAAATCATTGCCACTTTATCAGCTTGTGTTGCCAAATGACGGTCAATGCAGTTATAAGAAATATTTAATATGCCATCTTCAAACCATTTGAAAAATGGCGCATTGCTTTCATCTAAAATCTTGGTGAATGGTTTTTTCCAATCAATATACTCTTTGGCCAGATTACCCCAGAAACCTTCATAGTCTTCATTGGCTTGTTCACAAAGCGCGTTATACGCTTCAATACCACTGACATTGGCATGTGCCTTGATAGCATCATTGGGATGAAAAACACGGTTTTCTTTTAAAACGGATTCGATACCTGACATAAAAATCTCCTAATTGCCTTGCTGTCTATTCTTCTAATGTTCAGGCAGCATACCATGCCGCCTGAACGTCTTGCTATTTTACAATCATCTTATGAATGATTAATGATCTGATGCTTTAGAGATACCAATACCTGTCATTGAGCGAACGTATTGCGCATCAAAGCCTGCACGATCCTCTTGTGCACGTTTGGATTTATCCATAATCGATGCAAAGTATGTCACGATAAAGGTCAATGGAATCGTAAACAATGCTGGGTTACCGTAAGGGAAAATGGCTTTTTCATGGTGCAATACAGACACCCAAACAGTTGGGCCCAATACGATCAAAAGTGCAGCAACACTCAAGCCAACCATACCGCCGATAACAGCACCGCGTGTGGTCAAACCTTTCCAAAACATAGATAACACCAAGATTGGGAAGTTAGCAGAAGCCGCCAGCGCAAAGGCCAAACCCACCATGAATGCCACGTTTTGGTTTTCAAATGCCACCCCTAGGAAAATCGCAGCAATACCCAAAGCCAAAGTTGTGCCTTTTGAAACCAACATTTCTTTACGCGGTTCTGCTTTGCCTTTTTTGATCACAGAGGCGTAAATATCATGACTCACAGCAGACGCACCCGACAAAGTCAAACCAGCCACAACCGCTAAGATGGTTGCAAATGCCACCGCTGAAATGAAGCCTAAGAACAAGTTACCACCCACAGCTTCTGCCAAATGCACAGCAGTCATATTGGTTCCGCCAATCATTTCCATCACTGACTTACCATCACGAACCACGGTTTCAAAGTATCTGCTTTCATTGGTCAGCAACATGATTGCACCAAAGCCAATAATGAAAGTTAAAATATAGAAGTACCCAATAAAACCAGTGGCTACGAATACAGATTTACGAGCTTCTTGTGCATTGGATACCGTGAAAAAGCGCATTAAAATATGAGGTAAACCAGCAGTACCAAACATCAAGGCCAAACCCAAGGACAATGCATCAATTGGATTACTCACCAAACCACCTGGACTCATGATTTTTAAGCCATTTGGATGCACATCAGTGGCACGCTTAAACAAGGTTTCAAAACTAAAGTTAGCATATTTCATGACCATGAATGCCATAAAGGTAGCACCACCTAGCAACATGATTGCTTTAATAATTTGTACCCATGTGGTCGCTAACATACCGCCAAACAACACATACAAAACCATCAACACGCCCACAATAATCACAGCAGACAAATAGCTCATTCCAAACAACAATTGAATCAATTTACCAGCACCAACCACTTGGGCAATCAAATAAATCAACACAACCAACAAGGTACTTGATGCTGCAAACACACGCACAGGTGTTTGTTTTAAGCGGTAAGCGACCACGTCGGCAAAAGTAAAGCGCCCTAGGTTACGCAAACGTTCTGCAATCAAGAAAAGCACAATTGGCCAACCCACCAAGAAACCTGTTGAGTAAATTAAGCCATCATACCCTTTGGTGTATACCATGGCAGAAATGCCTAAAAAAGACGCAGCCGACATAAAGTCACCGGCAATGGCCAAACCATTTTGAAAACCAGAGATACCGCCACCGGCTGTATAAAAGTCTTGTGCCGTTTTGTTTTTGGTCGCGGCCCAATAGGTAATACCCAAAGTACCTGCCACAAAAATACAGAACATTACAATGGCAGAAACATTCAACGGTTGTTTTTGTACATCACCTGTCAAAGCATCTGCCCACAAAAAGCTTGAGCTGATGGCCAATACTGCTAAAAGGCCCAATTTTTTCTTATTCATTTTTGTGCCTCTTTTTTAACCATGTCAATAACGTCTTGTGTTTCTTTATCAAACTCACCATTTGCTTTGTGCACATAAACACCCGTAATCACAAAAGCAAACACAATCACAAACATACCAATATAAATCCCAATAGAAGTCACGCCACCATCAGCAATGGGCGTTGCAAATGATTCTGGGCTAATACCAATGTACAAAATATACACAACGTAAACCACAAACATGATGCCAGACAGCCACCAGCCTAATCGGCTTTTCTTTTTGGCCATCTTTTGAAACTCGGGATTCTTTAACACCCCCGTGATCGTTTTTTGATCCATTTCGTTTCTCCTTTGTAGACTTCTTTTTCTCGTTCTTGCATTTAAAAGCAGGAAGCGGTATTAATCTAATTTTTTTTTTTGATACAGACAATTCAATCCGCTTATGATGCAATGCAACATTTCAATAAAAACAAAAGACTAAAATTAAAATAAAACCTTAAGGCTGCTTAAAATTATCTGTTATTTTATTAAGACCTTGCGATACTTTCATGCCTCGCCTATGATGAAGGCAAGCCATAAAAGAACAAATAAATAAAACGAATGGAGAATAAACTTGGATTTTAGTCAGCTAAAAACCTTTGTTGCAGTCGCACATCATGGCCATTTGACCCAAGCAGCAGAAACACTGCATTTGTCACAGCCAGCGGTAACAGCCAAGATTAAATCATTGGAGAAATCACTGGAATTAGAATTGTTTGTACGCAATGCACAAGGCATGCAATTGACATTGGCTGGGCAGTCTTTTTTACCCGCGGCAGAGAAGCTTTTACAAGAAGTTCACCGCTTAAATGCCTTTGCACAAGAAATAGCCAAAGAAGACATGATACCGCTGAATATTGGCATGACCAGCGCCGTGCGTTTGCCTTTTTTAGCCCAAGCATTGCAAGCATTTCGCCAAGCCGTTCCCCATGTTTTTTTACAAATATTGGAAGATATTGGTGGCAATGTTCTGAATCAAGTTCGAAAAAAAGAATTGCTTGCCGGTGTTTATATTGGTGAAGTACCCTACCGAAACGTCATGTCTCAGGTTATCGGGGAGCAAGAATACTGTTTGATTGCGCCAAAGAAATGGCAAGATGAATTACAAGACAAAAATGCATTGCAAAAAAAACCTTGGCTTTGCTTGTCTGATTTCACTTCAGGTAGCAAAGCAGCCCATCGGTTTTTTCAGCAAGAGCGCATTAAACCGAAAATTGTCATGAATTGTGATAATTTACACACATTGATTTGGTTGGTAGCCGAAGGCGCAGGCTTGGCCTTGGTACCTAAGCAGCCGGCCATGCAAGCACAAGAAGATGGTATTGGAATCATTTTAATGCCAGCATTCCAGTTATCCGAACCCATACAGTTTATTTACCACATGGAATTCGAATTGGACCCAATACTCATCGCACTCAAAGACAGTCTTAATAATTTGGCATAAAAGTTTTTGCCAATTCTCGAGCCGCTTCTTGCAAGCGTGGCACAAAAGAAAGCGATGTTTCAAGTGGCG
>JASLBZ010000211.1 GCA_030146285.1 Neisseriaceae bacterium
TAGCACCTTTAGGAGCATTGGCCATGGTTGCTCAATCTGCAACCCATTCCACCACAGGTGTTGTCGTGATCTTGGCAGCTTCTGGTGTCATCTTGGTGATTGCAGCACTATGCGATCAAGGTTACCGCTTCTCGAAATACAAAAACTAGTATTCATCTATTATTAAAAAGGCAGCCTTTTAAGGCTGCCTTTTTACGTTAACCAATTAAAAATTTGAGCAACGCCCGAAATCGAGTGCCATAAGGTGGCAATAACAAAGACATGCTGTTAATTTTGGCTTGTTTAAACACAGGCTTTAAATGTGAAAAAGTATCAAAGCCGGTTTTACCATGATAAGCGCCCATACCCGAAGCACCAACACCGCCAAAAGGCAAAGACTCTTGCACGGCGTGAAACAAAGTGTCATTGACACAAACGCCACCTGAAACCGTTTGGTTCAATACAAAATCAATCTTCGCTTTATCTTGTCCAAACACATACAAAGCCAACGGTCTTGCCCGTTGGTTGATTTGCTTTAAAGCAATTTCGATATTTTGGTACGGTAGCAATGGTAAAATCGGCCCGAATATTTCTTCTTGCATCAAGGCGCAATCGTTCGGAACATTCAAAGCGAGCATGGGCAATAATTGGTGGCTATCTTTTTTAGCGTCACCCTGATTTAATGCCATCAAATCTGCACCCTGCTCTTGGGCTTCGCTTAACCATGTTTGTAAGCGTGCGTATTGGCGCTGATTGATAATCGAAGTGTAATCTGGATTATTCGCCATATCGGGGTAATGCTTTGCAACCCACACTTTGGCCAATCGAATAAAATCTGCTATTTTCTCTTCTGGCAGATACACATAATCTGGTGCGATACAGGTTTGGCCTGCATTGAGTAATTTGCCACTCATGATGCGAGAAACGGCGTGCTCAAAATTGGCATCGGCTAAAATAATGGCAGGTGATTTACCACCCAATTCCAAAGTCACGGGCGTTAAGTTTTGACTGGCCGCTTGCATAACAATTTTGCCAACCGCACTTGAGCCGGTGAACAACAAGTGATCAAACGGCAACTCGATAAATTCAGTTGCAACTTCAATCCCTCCTTCCACCACTACCAACTCATCTGCCGCAAAATAATCTGCAACCGTTTTGCTTAGCCAATGGCTAAAATGAGGCGCATATTCTGACGTTTTGACCATCACTCGGTTGCCCGCAGCAAATGCACCGACCATCGGGCCTATGGTCGAAAACAATGGATAATTCCAGGGTGCCACGATACCCACCACACCCAAAGCTTGGGGTCTGATTTCATTGCCAGCGGGCAAAAACCGCCAATGGGTTTTGGCTTTTTTGGTTTTCATCCAGTGACGAGTGTGTTTTTGGGCATCCTGAATACCCGACAATGTCGAGAAAAACTCTAGCAACAAAGTCTCGTCAGTACTGCGATGTCCAAAGTCTTGGTTTATCGCTTCGCAAATGGCGGCTTGATGCATTTTAAGCATGCTTTGCAATTGGTTTAATCGGTGTAAACGGGTTTTTAATGGCACCAATAAATCGCTGCGGCTGGCTTGGTACATGACGTCAAACTGGGCTGGTAAGGAATAATCCATTATTGGGCTTTCGAAGGAATATGGCTCATGGCAGCTTCGGCCAGTGCACAAATGGTCAAACTTGGGTTGACCCCTAAATTGGTAGAAATATTAGCACCATCAACAATATACAACCCTTGATAGCCAAAAACCCGATGCTGTACATCACAAACACCTTCGTTTTCATTGCTAGCTAAGGCAGCTCCACCCATACAATGGGCAGTGGTTGGGATGTTTAAAAACACATCAGACACCCCATTGAAAGCCGTGCCATTGAATCGCTTGGCTGCCTCTAAAGCCACTTTGGTTGCCGAGGGAATGTGACTGGGAATGGGCGAGCCGACCGTTGCCAAGGCTTTTTTCCAAGGCATGAACCTACGCCTGCGCCACACCATTTGCAAAGGCTGCGGGATGGCTTGCATACACAAGAAAATCAAGGATTCTTTGGCAATGTTTTTGGGTCGAAATGTTCGCCAATACACAATGGGATGCAAAATAGCCTGACCCAGCAAGGTGAGCGACCATTTTAAAAAAGACATGCGACCAGATTCGGTATAGTTCATCATCGTTCCCAAAAGGCCTGCGATATTAGAGCCTTCAGGAAACCGTGTGGCTTCAATGTGAGTGCCATCATCCAAATACATGCCTGAACCGATGGCGATGCCCTTGGAAAAATCTTTGTCTGTATTTGGAAAACGAATGCCGATTAAAGATTCTGCATTGGTAAAAACATTGTATCCCAAGCAAGATGAGATATTTGGCAAATAACCTTGGTCTTTCATCGCAAACAACAGTTGCTGTGTACCCAAACTACCCGCGCTGACAATCACATTCAAGGCAGTATATGAACTTATTTTTTGTCCGTGCATTTTGCATGTCACCCGATAACCGCTGCTGCCATCTTGTGCGGCGCCTAAGGCTTCAATCTTAAGCACTTTGGTTTCAGACAGGATAGCCGCGCCTTGCTTTTGGGCGAAATCCAAATAATTAAAATCCAAAGAGTTCTTGGCCAAAAACCGACAAGCAACCATACAACCACCACAACCAACACAGGCTTCCCGTGCTCGTCCACGACCTTGAAAATAAGGGTCTTGTTGAACTTTAGGGTGGGCATATTCGTCATCATCGCCAAAATAAATCGCCACTTCAGTCGGATAAAAACTGTCTTTGACTCCGGCAAATGTATTGATGTTTTTTAAGGTTAAATCGGCATCGGCCAAAATGGGATTGACTGTAACGCCTAGCATTGCACGTGCACTTTGGTAATGAATTGGCATGATGTCATGCCAGTTTTGTAGCTGCGCCCAAGAGCCATTGTCCCAAATAGTCGCCTTGGGAATGAGCATGGTGTTGGCATACACAATTGAGCCGCCACCCACGGCGTTGCCATGCAAAACCAACATGTGTTTAAACAAGCGCATTGCAAAAAAACCACGGCAAGACAAAAGCGGCAGCCACAAATAACGGCGAATTTGGCGGGTGCTTTTGGGCATGTTTTGTGGCGTAAACCACTGCCCTTGTTCAGCCACCATCACCCGATAACCTTTTTCGGTTAAACGCATGGCACTGACACTGCCACCGAAGCCCGAACCGATAATGAAATAATCTGTGTCAAATGCAGTGTCCATGCCATTTCCTAACACCCAAAATTCACCGAACATGAATTATTTTATGAATATAAAATAATATAACACCGATTCCCAAAGATGAGAATCGGTGTTATCAAAATATTGACTATTCTGCTTTACTGCCCAAAAACATTGAACATGGTTATGGTTTCACAATAATTTTCACTGCAGATTCATTGTTGTGAATCAAAGTATCAAAGCCTTTAGCAATCAAATCATCTAGCTCGATGCGCTGGGTAATGAAAGGCTCAAGGTTAATCTTGCCTTCTTCAACCAGTTTAATGGTTTGCGCATGGTTGTTCACATAAGCAATCGTGCCACGCATATCCAACTCTTTCATCACCACACTGTGAACATTCACGGTTGCCGGGTGACTCCAAATCGATACAATCACAATCACACCTGTGGCTTTGGTTGCTTCTACCAAGGTATCCAATACTTTGTTCACGCTACTGCATTCAAAAGCCACATCCACGCCTTTATTTTGCGTGATTTTCATGACTTCTTCGGTGACATTCACTTGTGATGGGTCCAGAATATAATCTGCAACACCAGACTCTTTGGCTTTGTTTTTACGAGCACTGCTAAGCTCAGTCATGATGACTTGAATGCCTTCGGCTTTTAGAACCGCAGCCAATAACAAGCCAATCGGGCCAGCACCGCCGACCAAAGCGATATCACCTTTTTTAGCACCACTTCGAACATAAGCATGGTAACCCACTGCCAATGGCTCAATTAAGGCAGCCTGATCCAATGGAATCTTATTGGAAATCGGATGCACCCAACGGCGTTTCACGGCAATTTTTTCTGCCAAACCACCGCCATGACCACCCAAACCAATAAAGTTCATGTCTTTGGATAAGTGGTAATTATCACCTTCCCCAGTTGGTACATCATCGGCGATAATGTACGGCTCTACCACCACATGTTGACCGACTTCAATATCATTCACACCTTCACCAACGGCATAAACCACACCAGAGAATTCATGTCCCATGGTAATTGGTGCCGATTCACCCGAAATAGGATGCGGATGACCACAAGGTGGAATAAAAATCGGGCCTTCCATGAATTCATGCAAATCAGTACCACAAATACCGCACCAAGCCACGTCAATACCCACGGTACCGGCTGCGACTGTTGGCTCAGGAATATCTTCAATACGAATATCACCACGATCATAAAAACGAGCTGCTTTCATTTACATCCCCTTATAATACTATCTACATTAAAGACATTGAATATCTGAATAGCGAATACCAATAGCGTATCACATACCCATTCCAAATACATATACAATATTTATCTATTAATGACCTAGAACAATACATCGCAATTTATTGTTTCAATTAAGCCCATCCATCCATGGAAAACTCCTCAACAAACCAATCTAACAACCATAACAATGCAGCATCGCTTTGTGAGCGAGCATGATTTAACATTTGAAAATGAATACTGGGAAGTGCCAATGGCGCAGCAAATGCTTGGATATGTTCAGGCTGTTTGATGCCAATTGTTTTGGCAGCCATGGTTAAAATCAGATCGGTATTAGGTAATAAATTACTGGCCACATGCCAGTAAGGCAAGGTGCAGGCGATGTGTCTTTTTAGATTCAAGCTGGCCAATGTTTGCTCTACTTCTGCGGCATCATAAGCTTTAATCTCCACCGCCACATGAGGATAATCCAGCCACTGATCCAAATTAACCGTGGTATTTTTTTCTTGTAATAAAGGGTGATTTTGATCTGCCCAGCAAATAAAACTGTCAGTAAACAATGTTTTGCTAATAAGTTCAGGGTGGATACGTTCAAATACACCAAAGACCAAATCAAATTGACCTGCCAATAAGCCAATTTGCATTTGCTCTCGAGAGCATGCACAAACTTCAAGGCTAATATTTGGGGCATTTTTTTGTAAAAAAAGCATGAGTTTGGGCAATATCAATTGGCTACCATAATCTGACATTGAAAAACGAAAATGCCGCTCGCTGGTTGCTGGCAAAAAATCACCTTGAGACAACAAAGCACTTAAATCTTGCAAAGCTTGACTCAAAGGTTGGTACAAAGACTGTGCTTTAGGGCTTAGGACATACACCCCATTTTCACGCACAAGCAAAGGGTCGTTGAAAATATCGCGCAATTGATTCAAAGCATGGCTAATGGCAGGCTGACTTTTGTTCAGTTTTTTTGCAGTTCGACTCACATGTCTTTCACTTAACAATACTTGCAGTGTTAACAATTGGTTCATGTCTAAGCGACGTAAATTATTCATGAAATTAATAATGCCTTAGCAAATCTTTGATTTCTCAACCTTACCTGTTTTACCTACCATTGACCACTCACAATTGCACTTTGAAAGAATAATGTTATGAATCAACTATCATTCTCGGCTTGGACTTTAGCCGCTTGCGCTTTACTTGCCGGCGCAGTGGTGCCTTTACAGGCTGCCAGCAATGCCGCACTTGCCAAACAATTAGGACATCCATTGTGGGCCAGCTTGGCTTCGCTTGTGGTGAGTATTTTGGTATTGGTATTTTTATTGTGGGCTTTTCAAGCACCCAAACCCACGATTTCCATATCTGGCTTGTTTTCACAACCTATTTGGATTTGGTTTGGCGGCGTAGCTGGCATGATTTACATCACATCAGCTTTGATTTTGGTGCCCAAAATGGGCGGGACCACTTTTTTTGTCTTGGTGATTGCAGGGCAATTGATTTTGGCGGCATTACTGGATTACTTTGGCTGGATGAATATCCCCAAACAAGACATTGGTTTTAACCGAATCTTGGGCATCACACTGGTTTTGGCTGGCGTTTCTTGTATTCAACTTTGGCCTAAGAAATAATTATTCATATTTCTAATACCGATATACCTAATACATACATCCATTCCCCAGACAAACTTTCTGGCTTGCCTTGGGGATTGGTTTTATATTTTCCTTTGCTGCAACGCCTTTTCTAACATTAATGCATAAATGGGCTTACCGCCAATGACTCTTGCCACAAACACTGCACCTAGGCTGGTAACCAACAAAGGAATCACCATCGTATAAGCGGCGGTTAATTCCAAAACCAATACCACTCCTGCAATGGGGGAACGAATAGAGGCTGCAAACAAACCTGCCATGGCGGCAAGACCAAATACCAAAGCCATATCATCCATCCCCGGTATGCTTAAGTGCAATAAAGCAGCAAACGCAACACCGGCACTCATCGCCAAAGTCAATAAAGGAGCAAAAATACCACCGGGTACTCCAGTAGAATAACTGCCCACCGTACCAAAAAAACGCAAACACACCAAAAGCAATAACAAGGCAAAACCAGAATCACTCAAAGCCAGCTTGGGAATAATGGCTTCGCCACCGGTTGTGGCATTCGGATAGACAATACAAAGCACACCCACAGTCAAACCCACCACAGCAGGATACAAATAAGGCGCTCTTTTGTGCATAGCAGATGCAAAGCCATTGGCCCAAATAATGCTTTTATTAAAGCAAGTACCCAGCACACCAAGCACGCACCCCAATACCAAAAAAGCAGGTATAAACCAAAACGATGGTTCGGCAACTGATATAGGGATAACGGGTTTCCCACCCAAAATAACCTGCGCCACCATTGTCGATGTCAATGCAGCGACAATCACACCGATGCTATTTTTATGTGAGTAAAACGATAATCGCCGCATTTCACCCAAAACAAAAATCATGGCCGCCAATGGTGCATTAAAAGCACAAGCCAAGCCTGCCGCAGCTCCAGCTGCCATCATGCTGCGCCGTTCCCTATCGCTGACTTTAAAAGCATTGGTCATGGCTATCGAAATCGACGAGCCAATTTGCATGCTTGGGCCCTCTCGCCCCACCAATAAGCCAGAAGACAACGCCGCAATACCCATAAAAAACTTGACTGGCAAAATACGCCACCATCGAATAACCTCATGTTGTTGCATTTGCATTTCAATATAAGGCAAGCCACTGCCACTGGCTTCTGGGGCGACGTGGCGCACAACCGCACTAATCGACACTGTCAACACCATGACAATCAAAGCAGAACAAACAATCAAAGTCGTGCCGCTAAGGTAATTCGATAAATATTGTGGCCAATGGATTAATTTGGCAATGGCCATTTGAAAATACGCGCACACAGTGCCAGCTAAAATGCCAACCACACCAGATAAAATCAAATAGCGCAGATAACTGCTATCGCTTTGCAGCACTTTTTTTGAAACTGTATTTTTCATGTAAACCCTAAAATAAGCTGTTTACAAGCATGCATAACATCATGGTTCAACATTGTTTAGTGCCCCTTCTTATCGCTATAGCGCCTATTAAACCAGTTATTCGCATGCTGTTTCAATATGATTATTATTTTACCCTAAATCAGTTTTACCATTTTTTAACATAACTGTACAAACGCAGTATGCTTGATTGTTAACAACACCATTTTTTTGTTTAACTTTGACCAAAGTGACCAGATGAAAATTACCCTTCATGATGGCCCATTCAAAACACCACCAGAACCGGTAATTTTATGTTTTAAAGCAGGGTTATGTGGTTTTCTTTGCTCACTTGGTGAGTAACCATGAAAATTGCGATAGGCTTTAGAAAAATGTGATGAAGTCAAAAACCCACAAGCAACGGTGACTTGCATGATGCTCATGCTGGTTTGTGACAACAAATCTTTCGCGTGGCGTAAACGTAAGCGCAGATAATATTGGGCAGGTGAAACATCATAATAGCGTTTAAACAAGCGTTCTAATTGACGTAACGACAAAGCGATACAATTGGCAATTTCTTGCATGCTCAATACCTCATCCACATTCGCTTGCATCAGCGCAATCGCCGTTTCAACGTGGTGAAAACCAACCCCCATCGTGGCGGGGTTCGTTTTGTATTGTATGGACTGTCCATCTCGAATTCTGTCCATAACAAACTGCTCAGCCACTGAACTTGCCAATGCCCGACCATGGTGCAACTTGACCAATTGCAACATCATGTCCGACGCTGAACTGCCTCCAGAACAGCTTAAACGATCTTTTTCAATCACATACAATTGATCGGTAAAATTGACTTTTGGAAAGACTTCACGTGCAGCTGGCAAACTTTCCCAATGCACGGCACAATCATAGCCGTCCATTAGTTTTGCCAATGCCAAAGCAATGGAGCCATTGCACATACCACCCAAAACAATATTCTTTTGTGCCAATTGCTGTAGTAAAAGCTTAATAGATGCGGTAGTTCCTTGCCTAACATCCACACCAGCACAGACAAAAACCATGCTGCAATCCAAAAGCATGTTTGTATTCGCCGTTGTGCTAACAGACAAGCCATTGCTTGCCAACGTCCCTTCCTCCTGATAAACCGACCAGGCGTATAATTCCTCTTGGCTTAAATAATTACTCATGCGCAGTACTTCAATGGCATTGGCAAAAGTAATCAAAGTAAAACCATTTAACAAAATAAACCCGATCTTTTGGGTTTTGTTTTTGGTTTTGATGTTTTGCATTGTTGTTTCCCCTTGATTGTTTTTATCAACATCGCAATTCATATCGCTATCCAATGCATCAAGACCATAAAACCCCAATCAAAGAAATGATTGAGGTTTGTAATGGCCTTATTGCCTTGATATATCGCTCATATTAATCCGTATAACGCAGCCAGTTTTCATTTTGAAAGCCCCATTTCTTTTGCACTGCATGTTGGTATGGCTTGGCTGTTTTTTCCAAAACTTTCCAAATATAATCGGCGAAACTGCGGCGGAAAATCAAAGCGTAATCGTCCAAAGCCACCTGAGCAATTAAAAACGGGGTTTTCTTACCAATGGTTTGCACACATTGCCCATCAACAAGATGACCAATAGGATAAGGTGTTAAATGGCGCAAAACCAAGCTTGCATCGGTGCCATGAATGCGCATTAGCATCAAGCCGCCACTGTTATCAACCACTTGTGAAAACACCCCACTTAAGGCAGCCTGTAATGCACTAAGCAACGCGTCTTTAATGTCGTAATGGCAAATTAACAACCATTCATCTGGAGATTGCCACAAAATAGCCGCTTTATCTGCATACACCATTTGTTTAGGTTTATTGGGCAATTCAACGTCTAAAATGGTGGCGATGGCATGAACAAAAGCTTCATCGCTTAACAAGCCGCGTAAATTGATAAAACCCAAAGCATTGCCACTGCTGTAATTCAAGGTGCTTGATGTTTTGCCCTCAGTGATGGCTAACCATTGGTAATGCAAAGGCGATTGCCATTTTTCAATTGAAGTATTAAGCATGCTGACGTTCTCCTTTTTCATCAACAAATACAGTGCTGTTGGCCACAGTAAAAGGCATCACCTTACCATTGGCAAAAGCATATAAAGTTTTACCAACCCATTGCTGTCCATCTTCCACCATGGCCATGCCAATTGAGCAACCTAAAAAAGCACTGTAGTAACTGGATGTAACGTGTCCCATTAATGGAATTTTGGCATCAAAGCTGCCTGACTTAGGTACCGTGATTTCTCCTGAGGCAATAACCTGTGCGCCTTCTGGAATCGCCACACTTTCGTCATGCGGTAAAAAGCCCACCAATTGCTTGCGGTCTTTTCGTGCGGTATCGCTGCGAGACAACGAGCGTCGGCCCAAAAATGAAAAGGGTTTTTTCATGCCAACAGCCCAATTCATACCCAAATCAATTGGCGACATCGAGCCATCTGTGTCTTGTCCCACAATAATAAAGCCTTTTTCCGCTCGCAAAACGTGCATGGTTTCCGTGCCATAAGGGGTAATGTTAAATTCAGAACCCGCTTGCATCACCGCTTCCCATAAATAATGCCCGTAGCCTGCCTCTACATTGATTTCATAAGCCAATTCTCCTGAGAAACTCACTCGGAACACGCGAGCATTTACGCCAGCAACCGTACCTTGTCGCCAATCCATAAAAGCAAAATTCTCTGGCGAAAAATCAATATCAGAACACAACTTCTGAATCACATCGCGTGCTTTAGGACCAACCAAAGCAATCGTGCCCCAATGATCTGTCACCGAAGTCATCCATACCTTCAGCTCTGGCCACTCGGTTTGGTGCCAACGCTCAAGCCAACTTAAAACATTGGCAGCGCCCCCTGTGGTGGTGGTCATGTAAAACTGCTCATCGTTAATACAAGCCGTTACACCATCATCAATGACCATGCCGTTCTCATTGAGCATCAAGCCATATCGGCATTTACCCGGTTCGAGCTTGGTCCAAGCATTACTGTAAATACGGTTTAAAAATTCTCGTGCATCAGGGCCATCGATTTGAATTTTCCCCAAAGTTGATGCATCCAGTACTCCAACAGAATGCCGTGTCGCCAAACATTCTCGATTCACAGCCGCATGCATGTCTTCGCCTGCTTTTGGAAAATACCAAGGACGTAACCATTGCCCAACCACTTCATACAAAGCACCTTGTGCATCATGGCACTCATGCATGGCGGTTAAACGCTCAGGATCAAAGGTATCATCTGCATCCAACCCAGCCAAAACCCCTAAGCTCACGGGTGTGTAAGCAGGTCTGTATGTGGTGGTGCTGACTTTTTCTATCGGTGCATTCATCGCTTCTGCGGTTAAAATAAAGCTGTTCACACTCGATAACTTGCCTTGATCTGTACCAAAACCAAAAGCGGTATAACGTTTCACATGCTCCACATGGCGGTAATTTTCTTCAATGGTGATTTTAATGTCTTCAGCCGTGACATCATTTTGGTAATCCACAAAAGCTTTAGGGCCTTTACCCGGTGCATGTCCATCGGGTATGCGCACCAATAGTTCTGCTGCCTGCATGGACTCTTCACTAATGGTTGGCAATACCAACACTTGGTCTTTGCCTATGGCATCAAAGTAATCGCTTAACATGGTTTTGGTTTGTGCCATGGCACTTTGCCATGTTTTACTGCCCGTGACAGCGCCAACACAACATACCGCTGCTTTGCAATCGCGATAAACACCTGGCACCACAAAAGCAATCTCTTTGCTATCCCAAATCGGACGGCTGGTATCATGACAATACAAATGTACCGTTGGCGATAAACCACCACTGCTTAACACCACATCACAAGAAATGTCTTGTTGTTTGTGATTGCCCAAATGAATCAAACCAACACCAGCAACCTCTTTGCCACCTTTTACCATGGCAATACCAGTATGCAAATGCACTGCAATATTTTTGGGTAAATAAGACGGCACCTTGCTGTTTTTACGCCCATCGGCCACGATGACTTGGGCACCTGCTTCATTCAAGTCGCGCGCCGCCAAATAAATCTCATCGTTATTGCCACAAATTACAATCTTTTCGCCTAGCAATACCCCATAACGATTCAAATACGTTTGCGCTGCCGAAACGGTGAATACTCCTGGTAAATCATTGTTCCCAAAAACCAAAGGTCGCTCAATAGCACCACTGGCCAAAATCACTTTTTCGGCACGAATGCGGTGTAAACGTTGACGTGGCTGATTGGCATCTCGCTTGGCAATGGGTAAATGGTCTTGCAACAACTCAACCGCTTGAATCATGTTGTGGTCATGTAATGCAAAGGCCGTCGTGCGGGTCAACACAGTTACATTGGAAAGTTCTGCCAATTGTGCCAATATTTTTTTAGCATAAGTGCCGCCTGATAAACCATCAAACTGGCTTTTGGCATCCGACAACAACCAACCGCCAACTTGGTTTTGTTCATCCACCAACAAAACACTTAAACTGGCCAGACCTGCGTTTAAAGCAGCCTGTAAACCCGATAATCCAGCACCCACCACCAACACATCCACATGGTGATGCAAATGGTCATACCATTCTTTGTCCGCCACCGTTGGTGCGGGACCGAAGCCTGCAAAATTACGAATCACATTTTCGTATTTAGGCCACATGGCTTTGGGCCATTTAAAGGTTTTGCTGTAAAAACCAGGTGGCATCATACCCTTACCCATGGTGCCAATCATGCTTTTGATGTCAAAGTCCAAACTGGGCCAACCCGAGGTTCTCTTGGCGCTTAAGCCTGAGTAAATTTCAGCTTGTGTGGCTTTCACATTCGGCGTGGTGTAAGCATCGGTTTCCATTTGTACCAAGGCATTGGGTTCTTCTGCGCCGGCACTCATGATGCCACGCAATCGCCCATATTTATAACTGCGCGCTAAGCCTTTAACGCCATTGGCCAACAAAGCCGATGCCAACGTGTCACCTTGTAAACCCAAGTAGGTTTTGCCATCAAACTCAAATGAAATTGACTTTTGGGCGTCAATTTGTGAAGAGGAATTAAATACCCGTTTTGCGCTCATGCCACAGCCTCCTCAGTCTTTTTTTTGCTATTCAATAATGTTGTTTCTTTTGCATGACTGGCTTGCTTGTCTTGCAAAAAGGCCAGCTTTCCTGTCGTTAAGTCATAAGTGGCTTTGATTTCGTTGCTAACATTATTGCGATTAACCACAATCACTTTTCTGCAGCCTGCCACATGCTCCCACTGCTCCCAAATCCAACCTTTTTTATTGGAACGCATAAACACATAGTCTCCCCACTCTTCATCAGAAACCTCTTCAGGGTTTTCAGGGCGAGCAATATAGGCTTCACCGGCATGACGAAATTCTTGTTCATCACGTTTTTCTTCACAGTATGGACAATGTATGTACAACATTTTCTTTCTCCTAGTGAGCCACACCAGCGGCGCCGTGTTCATCAATCAATCGACCAGTACTGAATCGCTCTAATGTGAATGAACGATTTAATGGGTGGGCATTGTCATGTGCAATGGTGTGTGCAAAAACATTGCCAGATCCTGGCGTGGCTTTAAAGCCGCCAGTGCCCCAACCACAGTTAAAATATAATCCTGCAATCGGTGTTTTACTGATAATAGGGCTTGCATCAGGCGTGGTATCCACAATCCCGCCCCACTGCCGATTCATGCGCACACGAGAAAACTGAGGGAACAATTCTTTAATCGCTGCGGCTGTGTGTTCAATCACATGAGGGCTACCACGTTGCCCATAGCCCAGATAGCTATCAATACCGGCACCAATAACCAATTCTCCTTTGTCCGACTGGCTTAAATAACCATGCACGGCATTGGACATCACCACAGTATCCAAAACTTTTTGCATCGACTCAGACACAAAGGCTTGTAATGGGTGGCTTTCAATGGGAAAACGCAAACCTGCCATATCCGCCAAAACCGATGTGTGCCCTGCTGCCACCACACCAACTTGATTGGCCTTCACATAGCCATGCGTTGTTTCTAAACCCTGAATGCGACCTTCGCTGATGTCCATACCAATCACTTCACAGTTTTCAATTAAATCCACACCCAAATGACTGGCTGCCCGAGCAAAGCCACGGGCAACTGCATCGTGATGCGCAATCCCGCCGCGCGGCTGCCAACTTGCCCCCATAACAGGGTAGCGAGAGCGGCTAGAACAATCCAAACAAGGGATTTTTTCTTGGACTTCCTTTGCATTCAACACAAAAGCATCGATACCCAATAAATTATTGGCATTTACACGCCGTTCAATATCCCGCATGTCTTGCATATTGTGGCCCAAATTAAAGACACCACGCTGACTAAAGAAAGTGTTGAAATTCAAATCTTCAGACAAGCCTTCCCACAGTTTCATTGAATGTTCAAATAAATTGGCAGCATCCTCCCAAAGATAGTTTGAGCGCACCAATGTCGTATTGCGTGCTGTATTGCCTCCGCCCAAATAACCTTTTTCCAATACCGCAATTTTGCCAACATTGTGTTCTTTGGCTAGGTAATAGGCTGTTGCCAACCCATGCCCGCCACCACCAATAATAATGACATCATATTGCTCTTGTAGTGTTGCCATTCGTCTGGCTTCTGGCCAGTTCTGGTTGCCTGAAAAACTGTTTTTCAACAATGATTTCCAAGAGTACCTGTCTTTTTTATCAAACGTTTCTTTGCTCATCATAATCTCCAGATTCACTTTTTGTTATTGCTTGTTGTGTACTCTCATTATTGGTATTTCTACCGTAGCAAACCGTCTTGCTAAGACAATAACTATTCAAAAAACGACATTGGGTTTTTTATTGAATACAAGTCGTATCTGGGGTATTAGATGTCGCTTTCACTATATTTGGGATTGGAAAAACTGAGATGATAAACAGCATCAAGAAACACCAATCATTCCTCATTGCCTACAATTAAAGGATATTGAAATGGGTAAAGAACGCTATGTTTTGAATTTTTGCGCACCTAGCCAAAGGGCTCAAGTCAGTGAATTAACAAAGATTTTAGAAAATCATGGTGCTTATATTGAACAGTTTTCTGTTTTTGATGATGAACTGTGCCAGCAGTTTTATGTGCGCAGTGTGTTTAATATCCAAGCTGCCTCATTAACAAAACTGCAAAATGATTACCATGACTTTGTACAAAAGCAAGGCGCACAAGGTGGAATTTGGGATTTATCAGAACCCGTCAAAGTCTTGATTTTGGTGTCAAAAACCGACCATTGTTTACATACCTTAATCGGAGCGACCAAACTAGGTGGTCTGAACATGCAAATCGTGGGGATTGTTTCGAATCACTTGGATTTAAAAGCCAGCGCCGAACACCACCATATTCCCTATTATCACCTGCCCGTTAGCGCAGAAAATCGCAACGAACAAGAGCAGCAAATCATCGCTTTAAAAGACCAACTGAATGCTGAGTTTGTGGTATTAGCCCGCTATATGCAAGTGCTCAGCCAAAGTGCCTGTTTGGCATTAAAAAACCAAGCCATCAATATTCACCATTCATTTTTACCAGGCTTTCGAGGGGCAAGACCGTATGAGCAGGCCCATGAGCGTGGCGTGAAACTCATTGGCGCAACGGCTCACTTTGTGACCGCAGATTTAGATGAAGGTCCGATTATCGAGCAAGGTGTTGAACGGGTTGATCATGCCTTTAGCCCACAAGATTTATTGCGCACAGGACGACACAGCGAAAGTGCTGTTTTAGAGCGGGCCTTGCAATATGTATTAGAGCGACGTGTGTTTATTCATGCCGATCGCACCGTTGTTTTGCGTTAAATCATGATTTATAAAAATTTATTACAAAGGGAAATACCATGTTTTCTTATCAAGTCACACTAGAATCATTCGATACCGATTTGGCTTTGTTCATGGCCAATGAAGTCAAACGCCAACAAGACCATGTGGAATTAATTGCCTCTGAAAACTACGTGAGTCCCGCCGTTATGCAAGCACAAGGCTCTCAACTAACCAATAAATATGCTGAAGGCTACCCAAACAAACGCTATTACGGCGGCTGCGAACACGTCGATGGTGTTGAACAGTTAGCCATAGATCGGGTTAAACAATTATTCGGGGCCAACTTTGCCAATGTCCAACCTCATTCCGGCTCACAAGCAAACCAAGCAGTTTATACTTCAGTACTCAATCCAGGTGATACAATTTTGGGCATGAACTTAGCACACGGTGGGCACTTGACCCACGGCGCTTCGGTGAATATTTCCGGAAAATTGTACAATGTCATTCCTTATGGCCTCGGCGCCGACGAAGCCATTGATTACGATGAAGTCGAACGCCTAGCGCTTGAAAACAAGCCCAAAATGATTATTGCGGGTGCCAGTGCCTATGCTTTAGAAATTGACTTTGAGCGCTTTCGTGCGATTGCCGATAAAGTGGATGCTTATTTGTTTGTGGACATGGCGCATTACGCCGGTTTGATTGCTGCAGGTTTATACCCTAACCCCATGCCTCACGCACATTTTGTGACTTCAACCACCCATAAAACCTTGCGTGGCCCGCGTGGTGGCATCATCTTAACCAATGATGAAGAGTTAGCAAAAAAAATCAATTCATCTATTTTCCCATCGCTGCAAGGCGGCCCTTTAATGCATGTTATTGCAGCCAAAGCCGTTTCTTTTAAAGAAGCTCTATCACCAAGCTGGAAAACCTATGCCCAGCAAGTTAAAAACAATGCTGTTGTGTTGGCTGAAACCTTAACAAAGCGCGGTTTACGCATTGTTTCTGGTCGTACAGAAAGCCATGTATTTTTAGTAGACTTGCGCAGCAAAAACATTACGGGAAAAGAGGCCGAACACGTACTGGGCCAAGCCAATATCACTGTAAATAAAAATGCCATTCCCAATGACCCAGAAAAACCGTTTGTTACATCTGGCATTCGCTTGGGCACACCTGCCATTACCACGCGTGGCTTTACCGAAGAAGACACCCGTCTGTTGGGCAACTTAATTGCCGATGTTTTGGATAACCCACACGACAACGACAATATTCACAACATCAAAAAACAAATCCAAAAATTGTGCGATGAGCGCCCTGTCTATACGGCTTAATTTTGTATATGCTCTATTTTGTTCGATTTACCATCCCCTTAACTGGGGATTTTTTTTATGGGCATTTGCATAAAGCAGTATTAAAAGCACAGATAAGCAAACAAATCCACCCAGACAAAAATACACCATTGAAAAATCCATTTTCAATGTCGCATTTGGACATGGAAATGGGGTTTTTAGGCGGTTAGCTTTGGTTGATTCTTCCTATACTGATTTTGAAGTTTACAAGAAACATTACTGATGAACCGTTATTTTAAAAGGAAAAATCATGAGCCAATCATTTGTTAATCAAGCCGCAGGCATTTATTTAATCAAAGCTGGCACTGGCGCATTAAACGAATTAAGCCAATTGCGAAACACACCAGAACTCAAAGGCCAAATTCTTGATATCCCATTAACAGACAGCCAAAATACACCGCTAACCTTGGGTTATTTTGCATTGCAGCCTTCTGTTAGTTACGAAGCTTTATTTGATTTTATGGAAGTAAAAATTGTCACCAAAGGCACGATGGTTGTCCGCGATAAAAACCAGCAAAAATTTACTGCCCACGTTGGTGATGTTTTGGTCTTTATGCCAGGCACCACGGTGATTTTTGATGGTGAAAGCAATGGTGAAGCCGTTTACTTTAAGAACACCGCACCTGTTCCGGCTTATTTATCAAAATAACATGAGTTCAAAAAAATCCCCAATAATGATATTGGGGATTTTTTTGATGCAATTATCGCTGGTTTATTTATTTTCTGTCAGAATCTTGGTGACATGGTTTTTTGATGGTCTCATGTTTTTCACACTGTGAACCACCATAAAGAACAATAATACAAAACCAATATAACCATTTAATACGTAAATCACATTCACCAATCGATCAAATGGTACTTTTAAACCGATCACAACACCTAAAATACTCAGAAATATTGTCACCATGACAAAAGCCTTTTGATTTTGCCCTGTAAAACGCTTAGCTGCTTGCCACAGCAATGGCACTGCCGTGGTGTATATACCAGCAATCACAATGACAAAAAACAACCCAGCAAAGACAGGATGAATGTTCATTGCCAACGTCAAAGAAGGTACCATTGAGACATTTATCTGCTCCATATTGGCCATCAAACCCAAAGTAATAATACACAATGCCAAACTAAAACCCGCAGCACCTAAAGCCACCCCACGAGAAATTTCCTTAAGATTCTTAGCACTACTTCCCATTAAACTCATAAAACCCGCAAGCCATAACATGCAAAAACCAACATAAGACAATGCGGCAAAGAGCCAATGACCAGATGCTTTCATCACATTTAAATTGGGAAGAATATCATTCACTGACATTAATGCAGTTGGATTTTTAGCAATGGAAGCCAAGCCTAGAATAACCGTAATCAATACAATAAATGGTCCGACCTTACCCAAAATGCTCACGATTCTATTCAAGCCACAAATAACAGTAGTTGCAGCAAAAAACCCCATTAAAACGGCACCATACCAAGGTGAAATATCATATTGCTGTTGTACTGTTGCTCCTGCGCCACCAATCATGACAATAAAAGACATGTAAATAAAAACAATGGCAAAGTAATCAAAAAATCGTCCAAAAACTGGGCCACATAGATAGCGGTATATTTGACCATTGTGTTCAAATTTTTGTTGGTAACCAATACTCACCAACTGCCGTGCAACATATAAAAATAAAGTAAAAACAACCACAATACCCAAAATACCATACCAACCATATGCACTAAAATACTGTACAACTTCTTGTCCTGTTGCAAAACCAGATCCAATTAAAAATGCAATAAATGTTCCAGCATATGCCATAATGCGCCCGTAATTTAAGTTCGCAGACTTTGCCATTCTCTCTCTCCTTTTTTGTTTTTTAACATCTTGATAACTCAATACAATCTAAGGCAAACAACATAAAGAAAACGGCTTATTTCGACACTTATTATCTAATTTTCGACATAAAAATTATTACCTTATAAATAAAAAAACGGCCTATACAAAAATAGGCAGTTAAAAAAACAGCATGGTATCAATATACATGTGAACAAAATAAAATTTAAATCACTGCTGTTTTGGTAATGTATTCGACAAAAAAATCCAATGCCAAACTGGCATTGGATATCAAAGAAAACACAGAGTAATTAATATAATTTTTTAATCTTAAATAATGCAATCAAGGCGATTAAAGCAGCGCTCATTAAAAACCAAGCTGGTGCAAGTTGTGAATGTGTCACTTGCATTAACCAAATGGCAATCAAAGGAGCGGTACCGCCCAATAAGGACTGAGCTGAATTAAACGTGAAAGCAAACCCAGAATAACGCACATCAGTTGGAAACAATTCACTCAGTAAGGCCGGTAAATTGCCATCGTTCATGGCTAACATAAATCCAAAAGCAATTTGAATGGCAACGATGGTCCAAAATGAGGCGCCCTGTAAGCCCAAGAATAATGGAATGGTAGCGACAATAAAAATAACAGAAGCAATAATCAACATGCGCTTGCGACCAATTTTATCTGAAATTTTACCGATAAAGAAAATAAAGCCAATATAGGTTACCAAAGACAAAGTTGTTGAAATAAAAGACTCAACCTTGCTCATGCCCATTTCAGAAGACAAATAAGTCGGCATATAACTGAGAATCATGTAAAAACCAACTGCATTCAAGCACGATACCGTAAATGCAATGACCATGGCCCTTCTGTGGTGGCGGAACAATTCCATAATAGGAGTATTCTTCTCACTGTGGCTTTCTTGAATTTTCTCAAAATCAGGGGTTTCTTCCAAACGCAACCGAATGTAACGTCCAATCAAACCCAAAGGTGCCGCCAATAAAAATGGAATTCTCCAGCCCCAACTGTGCAAATCGTCCATGCTCATGAATGCATACATTCCGGCGACCATCAGCGAGCCTGCAAACAAACCACAAGCCGTACTAGCAGGTACCAAGCTGGTGTAAAAACCCCGTTTTGTAGGTGGTGCATATTCGGCTAAAAAAGTCGATGCGCCAGCATATTCACCAGAAGCAGAAAATCCTTGAATCATGCGCAGTAGCAATAATGCGATGGGGGCTAAATAACCAATGCTTTCATAACTAGGTAAAAGCGCAATGACAAAAGTCGACATGGTCATGATCAAAATTGACCACGATAAAGCAGGACGCCGGCCAAACTTATCGCCAATATACCCCCAAAAAATTCCTCCCACTGGACGCACAACAAAAGACAAAGCAAATACAGCATAAGCAGCCATTAAGCCCACTGTTAAATCTGCGGCAGGAAAGAAAACCACTGCGATTACAGCAGCCAGATAACCATAAGCGGCATAATCAAACCACTCAACGAAGTTACCGATAAAACAAGCCAGTGCTGCTTTTTTTAGTTTTTGAGCCTTTGCGGCTTCTTCTGTACCAATATAAGTATTGGTTTGTGTCATTGCAGTTAATGCCATGATATTTCTCCTTTGTAATGCCCACTTTTGTGGGCATATACTTCCCCTCTTGAGCGACTTTAAGGTTGAATAATATTGTGCTCTGGACCAAATGGGAATTTGGTAATGTTTTCCGCACCATTTTCAGTCACCACCAAAATATCATGCTCACGGTAGCCACCTGCTCCTGGCATACCTTCTGGCATCATGATCATCGGTTCAATCGAGATCACCATACCTGGCTCTAATACAGTATCGATGTCTTCACGCAGCTCAAGCCCAGCTTCGCGACCGTAGTAATGCGATAACACACCAAATGAATGACCATACCCAAAGGTTCGGTATTGCAACAAATCGTATTCTTCATAAATTTTGTTTAATTCATGAGCAATGTCACAACAGCGTACCCCTGGTTTTACCATCGCCAAACCAGCTTCATGTACTTTCACATTGACTTCCCACAAGCGCAAAGAGGCATCATCACAATGGTCAAAGAACATGGTGCGCTCAAGCGCTGTGTAGTAACCGGAAATCATTGAAAAGCAATTTAAACTTAAGATATCGCCTTTTTGAACTTGGCGAGTGGTCACCGGATTGTGTGCACCATCAGTATTGATACCTGATTGAAACCATGTCCACGTGTCCATTAATTCACTGTGAGGAAAACGATGTGCAATCTCACGCACCATGGCTTGAGTTGACTGCAATGCCACTTCATACTCAGGAATGCCTTCGACTACGGCGTCACGCAATGCAAAACCACCAACATCACAAACATTGGCACCATGGCGAATTAATTCGATTTCTTCGGCTGATTTAATCATGCGTAAGCGCATACAGGCTGCACTGATGTCAACAAATTGCACATGTGGCATGGCTTCTTTTAATTTTTCTAAGCGCTCCAATGGCAAGTGATCAAACTCAATTCCAATCCGACCTGACTTAGGCAATTCTTTGGCGCAAGCTTTAAAATAATTGTCACGTTGCCAATCGGTATAAACGACATTGTAATCACCAACAGTGCGTCTCCAAGGCTGACCACCATCAATATTGGCAGAGATGGATACCACTTTATCATCAGTCACCACCAAGCCATAAAAGCGGCCAAATGAACAATAAATAAAATCGGTATAATAATTAATATTGTGAATGGATGAAAACAAAACACCGTCTAATTGCAATTCATTCATGGTCTTACGCAATAAGCTTTGGCGGCGCTCATACTCGGCATGGCTAAATGTATGGTTTACTTTGTTACCATTTTCAATGGTTAATAAGCTTGGCATATCGAATGTAATCATGGTGTATCTTCCTTTGATTTTAATGTATTACGTGATTGACAATGGCATCCTCTACCCTCATCATCTGAACTCATAATAAGAAGCCTAGCTCACATCAAATATGCTCAATACGACAAATTTATGTCCTATTTGGCAAACAACAAAAAGAAGAAACTACAAAACTGAATCAAGGGAGGAATAAAACATGGCGACTGAAAATTTCAAATGTCATCATATCGGCTTTATTGTTTCAGACGGTTTTAGCATGATTGCCTTTTCCAATGCGATTGAAGCATTTCGCATGGCAAATTATGTTACTCAGCAGGAGTTATATCGTTTTTCTGTCGCTGGTTTGGTGGGCTCACACAGTCAATCTAGCAACAGCGTTTCCGTCATTCATACCGCTCAGATGAGCCAATTATTAGAATGCGATTTGGTGTTTATGTGTGGAGGTTTTGATTTGGGTAAACTGAACAACCAATCCTTGCGCATGTGGTTGCAAAGAATTGCATATAAAAAAATTCCACTCGGTGGCCTTTGTACCGGCGCTTATGCTCTTGCCGACGCAGGTTTAATGGACAACTACTCTGCCAGCATTCATTGGGAAAACATGTTGTCGGCCAAAGAGCGTTTTAAACAGGTTAATTTTAACCTTGCCATTTACACCATTGATAAGGATCGCTACACCAGTTCTGGTGGTTCAGCTCCACTTGATTTATGTATTAATATTATTAAATTGCATCACAATCGCAAGCTATCCGAAGACATTGCCGAGCAGTTCACCTTGTCAGTGCTGCGCCGTGAGGATGAGTTACAGCACATTCCATTGCCAATTCAAAACAACAGTGGTTATAACTATGTGGTTGAAGCCTTAGGCTTAATGGACAACAATTTAGAAGAACCTTTACCGATTCATGAGTTGGCCAATCTTTTAAAAATTTCAGTGCGCCAACTTGAACGTTGGTTTAATGCATATTTTAATAAACCACCACAGCAATACTATACTGAGCTGCGCTTACAGCATGCCAAGCGCTTATTGCGACAAACCAACATGAGCATTATGGATGTTGCGTTGGCCTGTGGCTTTTCCAACCCATCCAGTTTTAGTAAGTCTTATCGCTTACAATTTCAACAAACCCCCAGCCAAGCACGCACTCACACCAGCACCATCCAAGCGGATATTTCTGTGAATACCGCACTGCGATATTCCAAACCGATGCCAAGTGCTATTACAGCAATTTAACCAGTTCTAAGTTATACATAAAACCCACCTGAATAA
>JASLBZ010000219.1 GCA_030146285.1 Neisseriaceae bacterium
CTCTTGGCGTTGCCAATACTTGGTGTGTGATCGCGCCGCTTCGACCACGCAAACTGGTGTCTATATTCACCACATAGGTGATGGCATCCATGTTTTGGCGCAACTGATAACCATCGGTTGGTACATCGCTTGGCACTGTTCCCACCACCACGACAACATCGGCTTCTTCGTATTGTTTTACTGCCGCATCATCACGACCATAACCCAAATAACCGGCATTCACAGGCGATGTAAATGGGATGCGATCTGCCGCACGCCAATCATGCAGTACCGGAATATTGTTTTTTTCTGCAAACTCGGCCATGCCTTGAGCCGCCTCTGCATCCCAATGTTGCCCACCCACAAACAACAAAGGTTTTTGGGCTTGTTCTAAAGCTTGCATCATTGCGCTTAATTCATCTTGCCCGACGGCACCTTGTGCAATAGGCAATACTGGGTGCAAATCAGCAGTAAATATTCCTTGAATAATGTCTTCTGGTAGACCCACCACTACAGGGCCTGGTCTGCCTTCTTGGGCGGCAAAAAAAGCTTCTGCAACCACTTCAGATGCCCTATCGGCACTGTCCAGTACAAAAACACGTTTGCACTGCGTACCAAACCATGCTTTTGGATCAAACTCTTGGAACGATTCACGTTCTCTGTCCCAAACCGGAATCAAACCCACAAACAATACCATTGGCACCGCATCTTGCCACGCAGTATGAATGCCCGTAAATGCTTGTGCTGCACCCGGGCCACGCGTCACCATAGCAACACCTGGCTTATTCATAAATTTACCGTAAGCATCGGCCATATACGCAGCAGCAGCTTCATGACGACAAACCACCGTTTCAATATTGGTATCGTACAAACCATCTAATACCGCTAAATAACTTTCACCTGGCACAATAAAAACACGGTCTACACCATGAAGTGCCAAACTTTCGGCAATCGCTTTGCCTGCATGTCGAATATTGTTCATTTTTTCATTCCTCTACCATCTACAATATTTATTTATACTTATATTGATACCCCGCTACCCATAAGGCAGCGGGTTTCATGCTTTATGCTTTTGCTGCAACAATGGTGATTTCTACCAATAAATCATCATGCGCCAAACGTGATTCGCCACAAGCGCGTGCTGGTGGCTGAATATCGCCAACCCACTGATCCCAAACAGCATTCATGGCTGCAAAATCATTCATGTCTTTTAACCAAATGGTTGCAGACAACAGCGATTCTTTGTTTGAACCAGCATCCAGCAATAAGGCTTCAATTTTGCTTAAAACACTTTGGGTTTGTGCTGTGATATCGGTATTGATTTCGCCCACTTGACCTGACAAATACACAGTGTCATTGTGAATCACGATTTGGCTCATTCTTGGACCGACTTGTTTTTTCTGAATGCTCATTTTTTGACTCTTTCATTGGATATTAATTAAAACGATTGGCGGCAAAAGGTGCCGGATCGATATCAGGAGTTTCTTGTGTCATCATCTGTGCCAGTAACTTTCCTGTCACAGGTCCTAAGGTAAAACCTTGGTGTGCATGCCCAAAGGCAAACCACAAGCCATCATGATTATGTGCCTTACCAATCACAGGTTTCATATCAGGCATACAAGGTCTGTGCCCAAACCAAGGGGTCTCCTCAACCGCCTCGGTCAAAGGCAATAATTCTCGCGCAACTTTTTCATCGTCTTGCAATTGCTCGATTCGAATCGGTGCATCCATCATGGTAAATTCAGCACCTGTGGTCAGGCGAATCCCTGCTGTTTTGGGCCCCAAAACAAAACCAGATTCATTGTCCACAATGCTGTGATTCAGCGCCGTACCCGCTTTCATTCGGTAATGACGGTGGTAGCCACGAATCGGGAACAGTGGAAAATCATAGCCCAAAGGTCGCAACAAATCTGCCGACCAAGGTCCAGTGGCAATCACAACGTTTTGGGTTTCCAAGTGCTCAGTATCGGTGCCAATATGCCACGTATCACCTTGGCGCATCATGCTTTTCACCGTGGTTTGTTCGATAACACCACCGAGTGCCTCAAAATGCCGTGCATATGCTTTAACCAGCCCAGCTGGATCACTGACCTGCCATGAATTCAGCCAGTGGATGCCACCCACAAACGCATCGGCATTCAAATCAGGCTCCAATGCTTGGATATCGGCAACACTTAAAATACGGTACTCAACACCATGCTTTGCCATTCTCTGTGCTTGCAATGCCTCTGCTTGAAAATTGCTTTGTTCACGAAACAATTGCAACCAACCGACTTTGCGAATCAAATGTGTTGCACCTGCAGCTTCAAACATATGTTCATGCTCATCGGTACAGCGCGTCACCAAGCTGGTCCATTCTTCCACAATCTTGGCAAAAGGCTTGGCTTGAGAACTTTTCCAATACTGCCAAAGTGCACCACGGTAATGTGCTAATGCCATTGGTCGGTAACGAATATCCAAGCTGTTATTGGGCAAAATCCGTAGCATCTCTTTAACCCCAATTGGAAAACCGTGCGGATAAATGGCTTCTCGTTGAATTAAGCCTGCATTGCCATAAGAGGTTTCTTCTCCGGGTGCCTTACTATCCAATAGGCGCACCTGAAAACCCCTTTGTTGTAAATGCCAAGCCACTGACACCCCGACCATACCTGCACCAATAACAATCGCTTCTGATTTCATGATTCACTCTTTTTCCTACTCAGCGGCACCACCAACTTGCCACTGAGTTTTCATTACAATTTAATCAACAACATTCATTCGTGTAGTAGATACTACTACTTTATCTTGTGCCAGTAACTGCGCTTGTCTTTTTTCAACATTGTCACTGAAAACCTGACCGGTTACGGTTTTGTACATGGCACAGACCATAATGAATAAACCCAATACGCCTAAAATGGGGTATACCGTACCAACCAATTGGCTAAATGGGAACATCGAGGCCAACAGTGCCCCAACAATGACCAAGAACACGGTAATGCGAAAAGGTCTTGTACCTGAAGCAAAAAAACGAATCGCAAAACCATATAAATTTGACACAGCAGTGGTATAAACCGCAACCAACAATAAGATGCTAAATAGCAAGCCAGAGGTGTAATTAATTTGTTTGGCAATTTCTAAAAAAGGAATCTCATAACCTGAAATGGCCTCTAAATTTGAGAAAATGGCCACAGTGATAAACAAGATACAAACACCCAAAGTCAAACCACCCAAAATACCCGCCCAGCGCACCACTTTAACGCTTTTTTCTGCATTGCCCAATGAAGCAAAAGTCGATACCCCTGGTACCACATTATAAGAAACGTAAATAATGGCAGCAAACCACCAGTACTCAGATGCTGTATTCGGATCCACCACAGACAAAGCATTGTTTAAATCACTAATTTGCCCGTAGTTTTGACCAATGGTAATCATTGAAATCACCAAAACACCAATCACCATCACAGGCGTCACGAAGCCCAGAACACGAAGTGCTGACGAAAACCCCAAAAACACGGTTAAAAAAGCCACGCAAGCAATAATCATTTTGCCAACAATGGGATTCCAACCGTAATACTGATGCATGGCAGCGCCACCACCAGAAATCATGATGGTAATCATACCAAACATAAAAAACAACAAAATATAATCGGCCAAAGCACCTACTTTTTTACCACACAAATAACGGCATACCTCTCGATGGCTATTGGTCTTCAAACGGTAACCCAACTCCATAAAGACCGCACCATACCATGCTAACAATACCGTGGTCACAAGTGCCCCGACAATACCGATGTAGCCATAACCGGCAAAGAATTGCAGAATTTCCTGACCACTGGCATAACCTGCGCCAATGACTGCACCAACATACACGCTGGCATATGCGATTAAACGCACCACTACGTTCGCTTGACTCATGTTCATTTCCTCTATTTTCTATTTGTTTTAACCTTCACCATACTTTGTCGATGGTTTTGAAGGGTTAAATGGATGTCAATACACCCAACCTTTGCACAGCATTTTTAGTATCTGGCATTCATTCTTGTGGCAGTTTTTCTTGCTACCATCTTTTTTCATATCGAATCAATGTTTGATTAAAGTAACCAAGAACACCCGAGCGCTCAAACAATTATTTTTAATTGGCTGTATTAGCATTACTAATAC